>JAJUHR010000340.1 GCA_029267795.1 Planctomycetota bacterium | reverse complement strand
TTGGCCCGCACCGCCAAGTTCGAGGTGTCGCAGAGCCCGAACTGGTCGAGCAACCCCTTGGCGCCGATCGCCTGACGCTGCTTGGAGGTCCAGCCCTTTTCGGCGTGCGGGTTGAGCCACTTCTCGCCCGGGCCGTGGCACGACTCGCACCCGGCGGCGTCTTCGATCGAGAACAGCTCGCCGCGCTTGTCGGGGGGAGCGGGCGTGGCGTGGCAGGTAAGACATCGCTCCGCGGTCAGCGGGTCGGGGATGTTCAGCTTCTGGCAGATCGCTTTCGACAGGTCTTCCTTCAGCGACAGATAGGCGTGGGCGTGCGGGTCGCTGTCTGACCAGATGAGGTTCTCGTCGCCGATCAACTGCCCGGACTGTTCGGTGGCCTCGTCGGCCCCGTGGCAGTTGCTGCCGGCGCACGAGGCGTTGCCCTGGTAAACCAGCCCCGGGAGGATGATGGGTTGGACGCCTTCACCCAGGCGAGCTTGGGCTCCCGATCCCGACAGCACCCAACCGATCAGGCCGATCCCGAACACCCCTCCCACGAACAGTCCGCGATTGCGCCGGCCCACCGCAGGACGCGAGCCCACTGAAGATCGCATCGAAGCCTCCGTTGAACAGCGACCGCGAGTGACGACACACCCTAGTAAACCACGTCCTCCCAGTGGCGTCAAAGAACGCAGCGGAGGCCTGTGCTTCGTGCGTCGGATTGCCAAACCCCCGGTTGCGGGCATAATCATTAAGATCGTTCAAGCGGGGTCTGAAAACACGATTTCTTGATCCATCGCGGAGCTCTATAAGGGGCGGTTTTCCCCGGCTGGGAGGTGCGGTTTGCGGGCAGCGTTCCTGACGGCGGCGATCGACCATCTGTTCGCCTTCGCGGCTTCGCTTCGGCTTGCGGTCATCACCATCTTGGCGCTGGCCTTCGTGCTCGCCGCGGCCACGTTTTATGAAGCCTCGTACGGCACCGATGCGGTGCAGTTGATGGTCTACCAATCGGGCTGGTTCGCCGGCCTGCTGGGCGTGCTGGCGCTGAACGTGTTCGCCGCGGCGGCGATCCGCTTCCCGTGGAAGCGCCACCAGACCGGGTTCGTCATCACCCATGCGGGCATCCTCGTGCTGCTGTTCGGTTGCGTGTGGGGGTTCCATCGGTCGATCGATGGAGCGGTCGCGGTACGCGAGGGTTCCGGCGCCAGTTACGTGCGCCTAAAGCGCGAGCACTTCATGCTGCGGTGGGCTGACGAGCGACGTCGCGGCGAGGTACGGATGCCCGTCAGCCTCGCCACCGCGGGGGCATACCCATCGCTGTGGCGGTTCGTGGCTTCGCCGGTGCTCGGAGCGTCTGGGGCACCGGCTTGGCCGGACGGTGAGTCGCTCGATTTCCAAGTGCCGGACGAGTTCAGCGAGGCGGTGGGGCGGCCGGTGCGCTTGCAGGTGATCGACTGGTACCCCGCGGCAGAGGCGGAGGATCGCATCCGGCCTGCACAAAGCGACGAGGACGCTGCGGGGCCGGCAGTTCGCGTGGTGATCGCCGGCGCGCCCCCCGGAATGTCACGGTCACGGAGTAACGCGTCCGACTCCTCCCCCGTGCTGGCGGACCTTTGGCTGCACCACCGCGGTGCAGCGGCGCCCTTGCACCAGGGCTCCGACGGCATCGGTGCCGAGCAGCGGGTCGGTCCGATGGTGTTACGGCTGCTCGTGCTCAGCGATCAGGCCGAGCTGGATCGGTTTGAAGCCTACGACGCCGAGGCGGAACTGCCCGCGGGGGTGATGGGCCTGATCGAGATCGCCCAGACGTGGGATGGGCGGCTGGTGGGGCGGCGGTTCAGTCGGCGCGGCCTGGAATGGAGCGGCCCGCTCGCCTTGGGGCAGCCTCATGAAGCGTTCATGACGATGACCTTCCAGGTGAACGAGCACCTTCCCCTGGCTGTGGCGGAACGGACGTATCGGCGCGTGAACCTGCCCCCCGACAAGCAGGGGGTTCCGGCGGCGCGGCTGCGGCTGGCGATCGGGGAGGAAACGCACGACCTGTGGCTCTTGCGCGACGGTCTGCCGCGCGTGATCGGCATGGGCACACCCGACCAGGCGATGAGCCTGACCTATGGCATCGACCATCTACCGCTGGGTTTCTCGCTCGTGCTGGACCATTTCGAGCGGGGGACCGACCCCGGCACCGACAGCCCCGCCAGTTTCGCCAGTCAGGTGCGGGTGATCGATCTCGAGCAGGGCACCGACCGCACGCACCGGATTTGGATGAACCATCCGCTGTCGTATCGCGGCCTGAAGATCTACCAGTCCGGGTTTCAGGAATTGCCGGGGGGCGAGGTGGTCAGCGTGTTCGCAGTGAACAAGGACCCGGGTCGGCCGATCAAGTACGCTGGGAGCCTGCTGATCGTGTTGGGGATTTTCACGATGTTCTACATGCGTGCCTATTTCGTGCGGCCGAAGAGGCCGCGGACGACCGATTCACGGATAAGCGGTCCGGAAGTACCTCAGGGAGCCGAGCGGGGTCGGCCGCTATCGGATCCTTCCAAGCAAAGTCGTGTACCGGCGGGGGCGGCGCTGGCCTTGCTGGTGGCGGTCTTTGTGGGAGCGCCGGTCCGGGCGGAATCCGCGATGGGCCCTCGGTTGGAGCCGGGTACCCTCGATGCCTTGCGCG
>JAJUHR010000299.1 GCA_029267795.1 Planctomycetota bacterium | reverse complement strand
GGCTGGCTTGCGGATCGCTTATCCCGCAAGTGGCTGTTGCTCACCTGCGACGAGGGCCGGGCAGTGGTGCTGCTGTTGGCGCTGACGCTGGTGCCAGCAGGGGCAGCTGCGATACCCACCGAGCAGCACTGGAAGCTGTACGCCGTGGTCGCTTCGGTGGGCCTGCTGGCCGCGGTGTTCAGCCCCACGAAGCTGGCTACCGTGCCCCTGGTCGTCCAAACCGAACAGCTCCAGGCGGCCAACGCCGTGGTGCTCGGTGCTGCAGTCATCGCTTCCATGATCGGGCTGTGGGCAGGAGGGTGGCTGATCAAGGAGCAGTCGCTGCGCTTGTGCCTGGCGATCGCGATTGCCAGTTTCGCCGTCAGCGGCACCTTCTTCGCGTTCATGAAGACACGCCCGCAGCACCTGCGCCGCTCATCCGAGCAGCCACCGCGCCCAAGCCCCACCATCCGGGCTCTGAGGTACCTGCGGACCCATCGCCGTATCGCCGAACTGGTGGCGCTGAACGTCTTGTGGTGGGCCGGGGCGTACGTCTTCCTCGCCGCCATCGCGGCCCTATGCAAGGACCGGTTTGGCTTTGCCGGGCCGCAGCTAACCTATCGCATCGCGGTGATGTCGATGTGGGTGGGGTTAGGCATGCTGGCGGGCAGCCTGGCCGTGGTCTGGACGAACAGCCGGCGAGAGTCGGCCTGGGTCGGGCTGCTCGCCCTGCTCGCCTCCGCGCTGCTGATGCTGGCCCTGGCGGCTTGCCGGTCGTATCGCGTGGGGCTGGCCCTGGCTTTCGGGGCCGGGCTCTTCGGAAACCTGGCCATGATCTGCGTCGCCACCCTCTCGCAGGTGCTGACCCCCGACTTCATGCGAGGCCGCGTGTTCGGGTGCCGCGAGATGCTCAGCACCGCGTCCGCAGCAGCGGTGAACCTGACCATCTGGATGATGCCCCAAGCCGATGGCTGGATGATCCCGGCCTTGGTGACCCTGGCCCTGGTGCTGGGGGCGGTCGCCCTCATGGGGCTGTGGCTGCAGATGACCATCGGGCCGCTCGCCAAGCGGCACTGGAACGCCCTGTGGCGTTTGTGTCGAGCATACGCCCTCGCGTGGCACCGCTTGCGCTGGACCGGGCGCCACCACGTGCCCATCCGTGGGGCCGTGATCCTTGCCGCGAACCACACCACAGGCCTGGACCCGTTGCTGATCCAGGCGGCGATCCCGCGATTGATCCGGTGGGTCATGCTGCGGGAGTACCGCTTCCCTCTGCTCCAGCCGCTCTGGGACGCGATCCAGCCGATCGCCGTCGAGCAGGGCGGCGGCGATTTCGTCCAGCTCCGCCAAGCACTGCGTGCCTTGCGTGCCGGTCAGATCGTGGGCATCTTCCCCGAGGGCGGCGCCCAGCGCCAGCACCGGGAACTACAGCCCTTCCAGCCCGGCGTCGCCTTGCTCGCTCGGCGTAGCGGCGCCCCGATCGTCCCCGTGTGGATCCAGGGCACCCCCCGCGTCCGCCACATGTTTTGGCACTTCGCCAAGCCCAGCCGGACGCGCATGATCTTCGGGCCGCCTTTCAAACCCGATCCGGCTCTTTCCAATCAGCAGGTGATCGATGTACTGCGCCAGCGATTGCTCGCGCTCCAGCCGCAGGCGTAGGTCGCGCTCCCAGCCGACGCGCGCGTCCAAAAAATCGTCTTTTCCCGGGACTTTTCGCCGTCAAATGGGTATAATGTATTGGGTAGGGAAGAGGAGGAGCGAGGAAAGGAGGGAACGGGAAGGCGGAAAGCGGGGCGCGGGGCCAACCAACTGAGGCCCACCTACGGGAGGCGCTCCGGCGGATAGGTCGGCGGCCACGTGAGCCACCGGGCGAGAGCGCCCACCGACTCATGTGGCCGGTTTTTTTGCGCCAGCCCCTTGCCCCTGAGCCTCTTATTACTCTCCAGCATCGAGCACTTCATATCTCCCGCTCTCGCCCACCCTTATATCATGAACCACGGCCGCGCATCATTTTATAAGCATGCCTTACAAAGCAGCTTACAAGCATATGGCTGCACCTCGATCCCCCGCTACCCAATAAAAACCGCCCCGCCTGGGTCCGGGCAGGTCAATTACACGTTAAACAGAAAATGGCAGATGTCTCCGTCCTGAACCACGTAACCCTTCCCCTCCGTGCGGAGCTTGCCCGCAGCTCGGATCGCAGCCTCAGTCTTGTAGGTTTCCAGATCGGAAACGGTGTACACCTCCGCTCGGATAAACCCGCGCTCGAAGTCGCTGTGGATCACCCCCGCAGCTTGTGGCGCAGTGGCCCCGATCGGGACCGTCCAAGCCCGGATCTCCTTCGGACCAGCGGTGAAAAAGCTCTGCAAACCCAAGAGCTTATAAGACTCGCGGGCCAGCACCGCCAGCGCGGGCTCCGTCAGCCCAAGGCCCTTCAGCATTTCGTCCCGGTCGGCTGGCTCCAGCTCGTTCAGTTCGCTTTCGATCTTGGCGCACACCGGCACCACGCCCCCACCCTCGGCCGCGGCACGCTCCCGCACCTTCTGTACCAGCGGGCCCCGCCCCAGCAGGTCGCCTTCGTTGACGTTGGCCACGTACAGCACCGGCTTGGCGGTCAGTAGCAACAGGCCCTGAAAAACCTTTCGGGCCTCTGGATCGTCAACCCGCAGGCCTCGCACCGGCTTGCCCGCAGCCAGCAGCGACTGGCACTTCTCCAGCAGCTCCAGCCGGAGCTTGCCCTGCTTATCGCCCGTCCGGGCCAACCGCCGGGCCTTGTCCAGCGACCCCTCCACCGTTTGCAGGTCCGCCAGCATCAGCTCCGTGTCGATCGTTTCGATGTCGCGGATCGGATCGACCGAGCCAGCCACGTGCACCACGTCGCTGTCCTCAAAGCAGCGGACCACGTGCAGGATCGCGTCGACGTTGCGGATGTGCGAGAGGAATTGATTCCCCAGCCCCTCGCCCTGGCTGGCACCCTTGACCAGGCCCGCGATGTCCACCAGCCGCAGCACCGCCGGCACGATCTTCTCCGTGGCGATGTACCGGTTGATCCGCTCCAGGCGCGGGTCGGGGATCGGCACGATGCCGACGTTCGGCTCGATCGTGCAGAAGGGGTAATTCTCGCTGGGGATGCCCGCCGCGGTCAGCGCGTTGAACAGCGTGCTCTTGCCGACATTCGGGAG
>JAJUHR010000370.1 GCA_029267795.1 Planctomycetota bacterium | reverse complement strand
TACGGATCTTTGCCCAAAGCATGACGAAGGGGCTGCGCAAGCCGAAGTCCATCCCTCCGACCAGCCAATCGCCGCTTTCGGGTGAAAAGGGATGGGTATCGGGGTGTGGGGTTTCACGGGTTGAGCCCGCGTCGTCGGGCGCGGTTTCGGGGGCTGCGTGGATATGGGTCTGCGTTGACGGGGGGATCGCGGTGACGTGGCCGAGGCCCGGCGTGGGGTTGAAGTTGGGGTAGACGCTATCGCTGCGACGTGGCCGCTGGCACATCATCTCGCTGGCCCACACGTCGGTGCTGGTGCGTCGCCATTGCGCGACGAGGTCGTCGACTGGCACGAACCCGTCGGCGGTTTTGGCACGGCCCTGACAATCGGGCCAAAGGACGCAGGGGCTGCAATCCCGCTGCGCGGGGCAGCGTGCGATGACGTCGATCGCACACCAGCGGAAGAGCTCGACGGGTCCGCGGGCCGGGGTTGTTTGCGTGTCGGCATCGGTTCCCTGGGAAGGGTGCAGGACGGTCTGACGTTGGGCACGGTCGACCAGGCGATTCATCAGGCCGAACGGGCGGTGCATGGTGGACAAGGCCTCGATGGTCCCGTGGACGTAATGCGGCCCACACCAGCCCGAGCGGGTGGTAAGTTGGGCGGCGTCCCAGACGTCTGGTTTGAATTCGTCGACCTCGTCGCAGCGAAGCTTGTGGACGCGTTGGCCACGGACCGAGCGATGGGACTGGCTGAGCAGCTCGACGGCGCTGCCGTTGACGAGTTCGATGCGTCGCTCGGTGGGCTCGTGGGCGAGCAGGGGGCGGAAGATCGGCTGTTCGACCAGGCGTCTGAGGTAGCGGTGCATCTTGCTGGATTGCTCGAAGCTGCCGCCGAGAATGCGGACCTGGATGCCGGGCTTGAAGGCCAGGTCGAGCAGCGTGGCCACGGCGCCGAGGTAGGTTTTGCCGCCGCCTCGGTTGGCCCAGACGAGGGTGTCGCCTGAGGTGTGCTGCGGAGCGGGGCCGTGGGGATCGGCAGCTATCGAGTCGTCGAAGAAGCTGTGCAGGAGATAGTCGAAGGGGGCGGAGTTTCCGCTGACGACCGGTTGTCGCGGCACGCGCAGCCCGAGCAGGACCTTCAGGAAGCGGTGCAGTTCGTCGGCGCTACGGGGACGCAGCGATACGAGTTGGCGAAGGTAATCGCTAGGGGTCAAGTGCGATCGTCGGGGCAAGGGTCCTCTCCGCTAAGGGGTTCGGTCCGCAGGCTTGAATCGTCTGACATCGCCTGGTACAGCAAGGACCGCAATGACTTCGGGTCGTCCGCGGGATTGAGCGTCTCTGCTTCGTGCGGCTTGGGGTGATCCGAATCACCGTTCGGCGAGGCGGCGTGTTTGAGGTCCAGTTTGAGCAGGTCCAGGCAGGCGCGGCGGGCGACGTCTTCGGCGCCGTCTTCGGTGGCGAGGCGGATCAGGCGGCCGGCGGCGAGAAGACGGTACCGGCTGAGCAGGATCTGGGTTTGCAGGTCGGCCAGGAGGCACAAGCCGCGGAGAGCTTGGTAGTTGTCTTTGTCGGCGATCCACGCGGCTAGGTCGTCCGGACTGAGGTGGTATTCCTGGGCCAAAGTCACCAGGTCTTTTTGGGCGGCGATAAGGTCTTGGATCAACCGCTGCCTGCGCTTGATGCCGATCTTGGGTCTCGTAGACATGCTTGCTCTTTGTAACGTGGCGCGTGCCTGGAGATGGGTTTATTTTTCGAAAGAAATGTTCTGGTCCATGCTGCCGATGGGCGTGGTCCTATGGCTGGTGATGCGTGCCGGTGGAGGATGGGGCGTCGACCAGCCGCATGAGGGCGTCTTCCCGGGGCCCACCCAGTTCTTTGAGCCGCCGATCCAGTCGCCCGCGTTGTTCGGGGGTCAAGAAGAAGTGAACCGCGACCGGCCATTCCTCGAGCGGTTGGGGCGGGCGGGGAAAGGGCGGTAACTCTCGGAGCGAGAGCAGTGCCTGGAGCTGCCCGAGCTGCTCTGGGAGGTGCTCGGCTAGTTGCTCGAGGGGCAAGTGATGGTTCAACTCGGCCAGGAGGGAGGCGCGTTTGAACGGGTCGTCGCGGCCCTGGAGGCGGTTGAGCGTGGCGAGCAGGAGCAGCGCCTCTTGGTCGTCCACGTGCCAGACCACGCACCGGGCTTCGTGGCGGCTGATCTGTTTTAACGCGGCGGCGCGGTGGTGGCCGTCGAGGAGCTGATATATATCGGGCCCCTGGTCGGGCAAGGGCCGGACGATCAAGGGGGGATACCGATCGGTACGTTTGAGGTGCTGGGCGAGTTTAGCGAGCAACTGAGGTTGCATCACGTTGCTGTTCGAGGGGTGGGG
>JAJUHR010000156.1 GCA_029267795.1 Planctomycetota bacterium | reverse complement strand
GGTGGAGACGATCGTGCCGGAGGAGAGGAACCGGTCGGCGACCTCGACGGCCGAGCTGAGCAGCCCGCCGGGGTTAAACCGCAGGTCCAGGATCAGGGCCTCGACCCCGCCTTCTCCCTCCATTTGATTAATGGCGCGGTCCAGGTCCGCGGCGGACTGGGGGACGAACTGCGAGAGGCGGACGTACCCGATCTTGTTGGCGCGATCGATGAAGTAGTCCCACCCGCCGGTGGGCCGGCGTTCCCAGCCACGGATGGATTCGATGACGATCTCGGCCCGCTTGAGTTTGAATTGAAGCGTGTCCGAGGCGCCGAGGCGTTCGACGCCCAGGGTCACCTCGGTGCCTTCGGGGCCGGTGATCTCGCGGACGGCGCGGTCGAGCGCCCAGGTGGACGTGTCCCGGCCATCGACGGAGACGATCACGTCGCCGGCGCGGATGCCGGCGCGATGGGCGGGGGTGTCCTCCAACGGGCTGACGACGATCAGGCGGTCATCGCGGATCGAGATCTGGATCCCCACGCCGAAGAACTTGCCCTGGGTGTTGCGGCTGAAGTTTTCCTTTTCCCGGGGCCAGATCACCGCGGAGAAGTCGTCGAGGCTGTTGACTACGCCCTCGGTCAGCTCGTACGTCAGGACGGCTTCGGGGAGGTTAACAGTCTGGGCGCTGATGGCGACGATGCGGTCGACCAAGGCCGCGGCCTCGAGGAAGTTCAGGTTGCCGGACCGCTGATCCAGTTGCTGACGCAGCGAGGCCAGTTGACGGCGGAACTCGGAGACTTTCTTCGGGTCGCCCAGGCCTGGGAAGGTTTGATCCAACCCGCGGCTCTCCGCGAGGATGGCCATCGCGTCGAGCGCCCCTCCGAGCAAAGGCTGGTAGCCGCCGCCATCGATATGCCGACGCGCCGCCTGGGCCATCACTTGCCGGAGCATCGCCAACTCGACCCCCCGGACGGTGTCCTGCCAGGAATCCTCGTCGGGGCGGGCGGGGGCGGGCTGGTCCTTTCCGAGGCGCTCGCTGCGTACGGCCAGCATGCGGTCCAGTTCCGCCGGCGCGTACAGGCGGAGGACGCGGACGTGACGGATCGCGCGGTTGAGCCGGTCGCGGTACGTACCGTTCTCGTCGAACAGCAGGTCGAGCCCGCGATAGAGGTTCATGGCCTCCAACCAGTCGCCGGATTGTTCGGCCTCCTCGGCCACGGCCTGGGCCCGGTTGATCAGCTGGACGATGGTGGGGTCCTCAAGCGTAGCCTGGGGCGAAGTGGCCACATTGCTGGCCTCGATAGCGCTGATCAGCGCCTCGTCGAGTTTGCCTTCCTGCAATCGCTTGGAAACGTCCTCGACGGCGGTGGCATACGCCTTCTGCCGTTGGAGGCACTGATCCGCCTCGTGTTCGTGGTAGCGCTGCAGATCGTTGATGAGGGAAGCGACGCGAGCATCGGACTTGTAAGCCTCGTCGACCGTCAGCGCCGCCAGAACCTCATCGAAGCGGCCGCGCTCCGCGAGCAGCGGTAGCTGCGCCACGGCCGGGGCCTCTTCTTGCGCCCGAGCCTCCATCGGGAGCGTAACCAGCAATATCAAGGCGGCGAGCGTCCCGACCGCCCACCACCGAGCGGACCGCCTCGTTGCATGCGCAGCGTGGGGGGCAGACGTCGCCACGGGCGATGTCGCCGCGCCGGCGGGTGGCCACGATCCGCGCCCACGAAGCGTAAGTTGACCTGTACCAAAAGATAGGGTCATGAACTAATGCCGGGATGGATCGACTGATTTTTTGCGACCGGATTTGGCCCGACGTCGTCACCTAATTATACGGTGTGCACCGGCGATCGATGTCCAATCGTCGGAATCGGATGGGTAAGCCGATGCGTCGGCCGCATTGTCTCAAAACCTCCCAGCCCTCCCTCGGGGTCGTGCCCGCCTCACAGAACCGCGTGCCGGAGCGTCCGCCCCGAGCGCCCCCTGAGCCCGGCCGTACACCCCTGTTTGACCTGCGGCGCTGCTCCAAGCCCATTCAAGCCGATTCGCGTTTGGGTTGGCGCAGCTCGGCCAGAGGCTTGCGCTGCTCGATTGCTGCCGCGTCCAACACGTATCGGGCCCCCTCGTTGTTCATGTCGGGTAGCTCGTACATCAGTTCGAGCATCACCTCTTCCAAGACCGATCGCAGGGCCCGGGCCCCGGTGTCGCGCTGGATCGCTCGGTGGGCCAGCATCGACAGCGCCGAGGGGGTGAACACGAGCTCGGCCTTTTCCATGGCGAAGAAGTGCTGGTACTGGCGGACCAGGGCGTTTTTGGGTTCGGTGAGGATCTTGACCAAGGTATGCTCGTCCAACGGCATTAGCGGGGTGATGACCGGCAAGCGGCCGATCAACTCCGGGATCATGCCGAACTCGATCAGGTCCTCCGGGGTCACCTGCGTGAGGACGGTCTGGCGATCCTCGGTGCGATCGTCGACCGAGAACTCGGAGGCGAAGCCGATGGACTTGCGGCCCAGGCGCCGGCGGACGATGTCCTCCAGCCCGACGAACGTGCCGCCACAGATGAACAGGATGTTGGTGGTATCGACCTGGATGTACTGCTGTTCGGGGTGCTTGCGGCCGCCCTGCGGAGGGACATTGGCGACCGTGCCCTCGAGCATCTTCAGCAGGGCCTGCTGGACGCCCTCGCCGGAGACGTCGCGGGTGATCGATACGTTCTGGCTGGTCTTGCCGATCTTGTCGATCTCGTCGATGTAGATGATGCCGCGCTGCGCCGCCTCCAGATCGTAATCTGCAGCCTGCAGAAGTTTGAGCAAGAGGTTTTCGACGTCCTCGCCCACGTAGCCGGCCTCGGTGAGGGTCGTGGCGTCGCCGATGGCGAACGGGACGTTGAGCGTACGTGCCAAGGTCCGGGCCAAAAGCGTCTTGCCGGAGCCCGTCGGCCCCAGCAACAGGATGTTGGACTTATCGATCTCGACCTCGACCTCGGTCTCGCTGGAGGCCAGACGCTTGTAGTGGTTGTGGACGCAAACGGACAGGGCGCGCTTGGCCTGTTCCTGACCGATCACGTATTGGTCGAGGAATTCGCGAAGCTGCCGAGGCGTGGGGATCGTACCCAGGCTGGAGCGACCGGATTGCACCCGCCGGCGCTCCTGTTTAAAGATGTTCTGGCACAGGTCGGTGCAGTTGGCGCAGATATAGACTTCGTTGGGACCCTCAACCATGGGGCCCACTTCACGGGACGTCTTGCCGCAGAAGGAGCAGGTGGTCACGCGACGGCCCTGGAAACCGCCATCCGAACCCTCGCCATCGCCTCTGCCTCTGGTGCCCCCTCTGACGCCCCTGCCGCCACCGCCGGTCTGTCCATTGGCCATAATCCGACCTCGTGCCCGATCCCCAGCCGGGTCTTAAGCATCGATATTCAAGGGCGTCATCGAAGGAACGTCGGGCCGGTCACTTACAGGTTTGATCGTCTATCTCATCGGCGACCTTAAACCAGCACGGCCCCCACCGGGAAAACCTGCCCACCAGGTCCGCCTTGGCTGCTGACGCCTGTGCTAGATCATACCACTAAAACACCGCGTGGCGACCGAAATTCCGCGCAGGATTCAACACGGCCTGGCAAGGTCGTGAGGGGGCACAGTGGACCGTGACGCGAAGGGCTTTTATCGGACAGCGTGACGCATCGGCCGGTGATTATTCTGACGATTTCTTCTTACCCTCGGCCTTGGCCCTGCGCGGTTTTTTCGCGGCCGCGGGGGCGGGCTGATCCGCGGAGGGCGCCAGCGCGTCGACCTCTGTGATCTTAGCGCCCTGAAGGATCTTGTCGAGCGTCTTGTGCTCTCGCAGCTGCAGGTAGAGGTGTTCGATTTCGCCGTTGCGGATCATCTGTTGGCGCAGCTTTTCGGGCCGGCGGTCTTGCTGCATCGCGATCAAGGCGATCCGGCCGTTGAGCTCCCCGTCAGAGACCTCGATCTGAAGGTTCTTGGCGGCTTGATCGAGGATGAAGAAGCGTTTGAGCTGCTTGCGGGCTTGATCCTCCGTGCTCTGGCGCATCTGGGCGATCTTCTGTTCGATCTCCTGCTCGTCGGCGCCCTGGTACGCCAGATTCATCGCCTCGCTGCGGAGCAGGCGCGCCGTCTGCCGACCGGTCAACCCCTCGGGCAGGTCGAGCTGAACGTGCTCGAGCAACCAATCGCAGACCTGCTCGTGCATGGCGACCTGCTGCTGGCGGTCGCGGCGCGACTCGAGGATTTGGGTGACCCGCTGCTGCAGGTCGTCTACCGAAGCCAGCCCGAGTTGGGCCGGCAGCGCCTCCACGGCCGCGGGCTCGATCCGCTCGATCTTCTTGAGGTTGATCTTGATGGCGATCGGCTGGCCCTTGATCCGTTCGTCCTCGTGGCCGGCCGGTCCGGTCATCTCGATCACGACTTGGTCGCCCACAGCCCGGCCGACCAACCTGGAGCCCAGGTCTTCCACGAGGATGCCCACGACGTGGCCCTGGCCTTGGTCCTGGTCACCGGGCACGAGCAGGTGGATGTCGGGGTAGTGGGCGGTGGGTTCGCCGCTGCCGGAAGCGCCGCCGGGGAGGATGGCGACCTCGGCGTGGAGGTAGTCGTCCGGCCGGGCCTTGCCGTCGGGGGCGTCGACGAGCCGGCCGAAACGCCGCTGGAACCGCTGAATCTCGTGCTGAACGTCCTCGGGACCTACGGTCAGTCGCGGTTTCTTGATCTCGATGCCGGTGAGGTCCGGCAGCTCGACCGCCGGCGAAACCTCCACCTCCACTTTGAAGGTCAGGGGGCCGTTGTCCGGCAGTTGCAGCGTGTCGGCATCCTTGATGTCCGGCTGGCCGATGACTTGGAGCTTGTGTTCCTCGACGGCTTGGTTGTAGCAGTCCTGAAGCAGCCGGCCGCGGACCTCATCGCGCACCGACGACCCGAACCGCTTCTCGATCAGCGACCGCGGCGCCCGCCCGCGGCGGAAGCCGGGGATCAGGGCATCAGACCCCAGCTCGGAGTAGCTCGATTCGATGCGCTTGCGGATGCGCTCAGCTGGGACTTCGATCGTCAATCGCTTGCGGCCCGGGCCGATGTCCTCGACGGTCACGGTTTGCTCCTCGCGATCGCCCTGGTTCTGTTCGGCT
>JAJUHR010000349.1 GCA_029267795.1 Planctomycetota bacterium | reverse complement strand
GGCAAGCAGACGCCGATCAAGCCGCAGGCGGTGATCGAAGAGCTATACCGGCAGACGAAGGGCGAGGCGGTGATCACCACGGGGGTGGGCCAGCACCAGATGTGGGCGGCGCAGTTCTATCGGTGGCGGCGGCCGCGGCAGTTCATCACGTCCGGCGGGCTGGGGACGATGGGGTTCGGCCTGCCCGCAGCCATCGGCGCGAAGCTGGCGCTGCCCGACCGGGTGGTGGTGGACATCGACGGCGACGGGTCGTTCTGCATGACGGGCATGGAGATGGTCACGGCGGCGCAGTTCGGCATCGGCGTCAAGGCGCTGATCCTCAACAACGAGTTCCAGGGCATGGTCAAGCAGTGGCAGGACCTGTTCTACCAGGAGCGGTACAGCGCCACGGCGATGGCCAACCCGGACTTCAAGCGGCTGGCTGAGGCGATGAACTGCAAGGGCCTGCGGTGTGAGCGCAAGCAAGACCTGCCAGCGGTGATGAAGGAGTTCCTCGAATACGACGGCCCGGTGGTGATGGAGGCGGTGGTCGAGAAGGACGAGCACGTGTACCCGATGGTGCCCGCGGGCAAGGCGCTGCACGAGATGGAGCTGGGCGACGTGGGGGAGTAGGGCGGCGCTCGGCGATGTGCGGCGCGGCGGATTGACAACCAAGAAGCTCTACAAAAATAAAATAGAGTCTCCCTTCCATCGAGCTGTCGTTTTCCGCACACAGCAGCCTCACCTTCGGTTTGGCCTGCTGTGTGGCACCCTGCGAAAACATTGAGAAAGGGATCGAACGGAAGCCCCCGGAGTGCACTCCGGGGGCTTCTTCGTTTGAAGGGGCATCGTGTGTGCGCGGGTTATTGAGATTTTTTCAGTCTCGCGGCACGCTGGGCTTCGAGGAGCAGGTAGGCGTGGTGTAGGCGATCGGCGAAGCGGTAGGCGTCGTCGCTGCGCTTGGGGTCGCGCTCGAGCACGCCGAGCTTATTCAATCGCAGGATGAGGCTTGTGATCGCTGCGGCATCCCTGGCGGAGGCCTTGTTGAGTAGGTCGGTTTTACTAAAGACCATGCCTGGGGGGTTCACGGCCCATCGCTTGAGGGCGGTGTGGTGGTCGGGGTTGCGCAGGGCGTCGAAGAGTTGCGGGCGCACGTGTTTGCGGCCGATGATCTCGGCGGCGGCGAGGGCGGCGCGCAGCGCGTCGGCTTGGTCGATGTGGGCGTCGCGGTCGAGGCTGAACGCCACGTCGCCGATCTCGTGGGCGATGACGGGCAAGCCGGCTGCATAGCGGGAGAGGGTCTGCAGGGCTGCGTCGTCGACTGCCATGGCGGCCTTTTGGAGGTTCTTTTTGAAGAACTCGCGGGTTTCGTGCTCGGACCAGGGTTCGAGAGGGATCGGGTCGAGCGTGCGGGCCAGCGACGGCTGGTGGTGGATCAGCGATTGGCGGCACTGCTCCGTGCCGACCAGGAGCAAGCACAGCGGCAGGGGCTTGCCCGACAGGGCGATCTGGTCGATCAGGCTTTTGAGCCAGTTGGCGAACTCGGCGGAGCGGGCGAGGTCGTCGATGTCGTCGAAGATCAGCAGCAGGCCTTTCTTTTCGTGCTTGATCTTGTTCAACAGGCTCCGCAGGGCGGCTGCGAAATCGTTGACGAGGCGGTTCAGTTCCTTTTCGGGCGCGGTGAACTCGACGGTGACGCCGTAGAGGTCGACCTGCCTGACGTGCTTGCCGAAGAAGGTGAGCACGCGGCGTCGCCAGGCGGTGCGTGCGGATTCGGTGAGCAGGGCCTGGCAGAGGCGGCGGATCATTTCCTGGAGGGTGCCGACGCCGCCGAGGAACGCGTGGACCCCCAGCAGTTTTTGATCGCGTTCGGCCAGGAACCGCGCGAAGGAGGCCAGGGAGCTCTTGCCGACGCCCCGCTCCCCGGCGACGAAGCCGACCTGGAGCTTGCCGGCGGTGGCGCGAGCGGTCTTGGCGCGGAGCTGCTCGACGACCTCCCGCCTGCCGACGAAGGAATCGACGGGCACGGGCAGTCCGGGGGTGAAGGGGCTGGTCCATTCCACGGGCATGGAGGGTACCCACGGTTAGTGGCGGTTGTCATCCAAGGGCGTCGGGCCTTGGGTAAAGACCACGGGTCCGGGTTTCTCGCGTCGCCAGGCGCGGCTTTCGGTGAGCTGGTGGGCCATGTGGATCCCCTGCTTTTGCCCGCGGTGGTCGTCGGCGTCCGAGGGCGGGGGCTGGGGCGCTTCGGGGGCGGTGCTGGCGGCGGCTTGCTGCTGAAGGTGGATCGTCTGGGTGGGGAAAGCGAATTGCACGCCCAGGCGGTCGGCCAGGCGGAAGACGTCCAGCAGGAGCCGTTCGCGTTCGCGCATCTCGGTGGCGTAGTCTGGGACCAGGAAGAACACGATGAGTTGGATATCCAGGCTCGAGGCCCCAAACTGCTGGAACCAGACGTGGTACTGGTCCTTGCGGGTGTAGGGGTGGGTGCGGATCAGCTCGCGGATGCCCTCGGTGAAGGCGAGGATTTTT
>JAJUHR010000347.1 GCA_029267795.1 Planctomycetota bacterium | reverse complement strand
GTGGAGCGGATGTCACGTTCGTAGAACAGGTGCTGGCGGTAGTCCATCGACGGGATGGCGCTCATGTGGATCCCCGCCAGCACCAGCGTACCGCCCTTATTCAACTTTTGGAGCGCCGCGGGGACGAGCTCTCCCGCGGGGGCGAAAATGATCGCGCTGTCGACGCTGCGGGGCATCTGTGACGCGTTCTCCCCGACCCACGCGGCACCCATCTCCTGCGCGAGTTGGCGGTGCTTTTCTCCACGTGTCACGACGAACACCTCGTAGCCCCGCTGCTGGGCGATCTGCATAGTCACGTGTGCCGAGGACCCAAACCCGTACAGTGCCAATCGGCACCCCGGACGGGGTTTGGCCCGCAGCAGCGCTCGATACCCGATGATCCCGGCGCAAAGCAGCGGCGCCGCTTCGACGTCCGGAAACACGGCGGGTAGCTCGTACACAAACCGCGCATCGGCGATCACGTAATCCGCGTATCCGCCGGGGAGGTGGTATCCGGTGAACTTCGCCTCCCCGCAGAGGTTCTCGCGACCGCTTTGGCAGTACTCGCATTCCCCGCACGTCCAACCCAGCCACGCCACCCCGACCCGCGCTCCGAGGGCGGGGGGTCCGTCGCAGCCCGGCCCCACGCGGTCGATAATCCCCACGGCCTGGTGCCCGGGGATCACCGGCAGCTGTTTTTCTTCCAGCTCTCCCTCGATCACGTGCAAGTCCGTCCGACAGATCGCACAGCACCGCACCTTTACCCGCACTTGCCCCCATCCCGGCTGCGGGTCCTGCAGCTCCGCCATCACCAGAGGCGACGAGTCGATGCTCGCGGTTTGTTGCAACTGCATCGCCCGCATCGGTACGGCTTCTCCCAAATAGGCCGGATAGAAACCACTCCGGAGGTCAGTGGGGTTACGGCGCGCCACAGCGGTCGATGGCCAGCGGTATCCTGTCAGCGAGACTGCTCGGCCGACCCGCGGCCCGGCCGGACGACGTCGCTGAGCCACCGGATCCACGGGTCGATCTGCCCCTGGAGCACGGACAGTTCGATCAGCGGCATCGCGCCGTTGAGCGTGGCGACGTCCTCCCGGAATTGTTGCAGGTTGAACGGCACGTAGGGCAGCAAGTCCGTCTTGTTCAGGATTAACAGGTCGGATTCGTGGATGAGGTGGGGGTGTTTGGCGGCTTTGTCGTCGCCTTCACTGACGCTGAACATCCCTACCTTGATGTCCTGGCCCAGGTCGAAACCGACCGGGCAGATTAGGTTGCCCACGTTTTCGATGACCAGGGCGTCCACCCTGTGCAGCTCGACGCGTTTGAGGGCTTGTCGGACCTGGTTCGCGTCGAGGTGGCAGCCTTTGCCCGTGTTGATCTGGACGACCTGATCCGATCTTCTGCTTAAGCGTTCTGCGTCGCGCGCCGTGGCCAGGTCTCCCACGAGTACGGCGATCCGCATCCGGCCCTTGAGGCGGCTGAGGGTGGCTTCCAGCAAGGCCGTCTTTCCGCAACCCGGTGAGCCGATCAGGTTCACGGTGAACACGCCCGCCTCGCGCAGGGTTTGCCGATTGAGCGAGGCGACTTCGTCGTTGAGCTTCAGCACGTTCTCGATGACGGGGATCTCTTTCACGCGGTCGGGTCCTTGCGGGCTGAGGATTGTCTCGGTGTTACGGCGTGCACAGGAACCTGCGAAACTACAACTTTATCCGTCGGGGCGTGGGGGTTCATGGCCGATGCTCTGGTCCACTTCGAGGGACAGCAGGGTGAGTTCGTCATCACCGGCAGGTCGTGGGTTGGGGTGGCCGCACGGGCACGCTTCCATCGGGTTGCCGCTTTCCCACCGGCGCCCGCACGCGGGGCATCGAAGCCGCCAGGGCAACGACTCCAACTGGAGTGTCGAGCGTCCGAATTTGGTATCCTTGGTGATGGCTTTCCAAGCCCATTGTAAAGCGTCGGGTTCGATGGCCCGCAGGGGGCCGACGCGCACGTTTACCCTGCGCACCGTCGCGTCGTTCGGTGCGTGCTGGCAGACCAAGCCGAACAAAGCCCGTGCTATGGATATCTCGTGCATGCTGCGGGTCTTTGGCCTCCCTAAGGTTTGTTTGATTTCTCAAGCCAGTGTCCGACATACGCGGCGATCCGGCGTGCTGCTGGGGGCACCTGCCGCTGAACGGCCTCATGCATGGGTTGCCCCGAATGGGTTGAGCCGATCGTGCACGCCACGAGGCGAACGTGTCGCGGCAGCATGCCGAGTCGGTCGGCCAGGCCGATCTCGTCGGCGATCGAGACCCCGTGGCTGCTTAACACGGCCTCGTGGGCCAGGGGCGGGCGAGAGGGATCGAACCAGTCGAGTTCGATAAGGTTCCCGATGGGCTGGTCGCCTTGAACGGCCGCATCGACAACAAGCAGCAGCTGGGGGCCCGGCAGGTGGTCCAGCAAGCCTCCTGGCTTGGTGCCGAGGTTCACGATTTCCACTGCGGGCAAGCGCTTTCGGATCAACACTTCGGCGACCCGTGGGCCAAACGCGTCGTCCCCGGCCATCG
>JAJUHR010000208.1 GCA_029267795.1 Planctomycetota bacterium | reverse complement strand
TACAGCTCGCGCTCCAGGCACAGCTGCTCCAGGGCCTTGTGCGCCTCGTACAGGATCGTCCCGCCGGGCGTCTCGTACACCCCGCGCGACTTCATCCCCACCAGCCGGTTCTCGACCAGGCACACCTGCCCCACCGCGTGCTGCCCCCCGATCGCGTTGAGCGCCTGCACCAGCTTGTCCCCCGGCATCCGCCGGCCGTCCACCGCCACCGGATTGCCCGCGCGGAACTCCACCTGCACGTACCGCGGCCGCGACGGCGCCCGGCTCACCGGCACGCTCAACACCAGGCACTCGTCCCGCGGCTCGTTCGCAGGATCTTCGATCTCCCCGCCCTCGTGCGAGATGTGCCAGAGGTTGCGATCCCGCGAGTAAATCTTCTTCTTCGACTGCTCGATCGGCACGCCATGCCGGCGCGCAAACTCGATCGCGGCCTCGCGGCTGGTCAGCTCAAAACTCGGGTCCTTCCACGGCGCCACAATCTGGAGCTTCGGGTCCAGCGCCATGTACGTCAGCTCGAACCGCACCTGGTCGTTGCCCTTGCCCGTCGCCCCGTGCGCCACCGCGTCCGCCCCCGTCTCGTGCGCGACGATCACCTGGTGCCTGGCGATCAGCGGCCGGGCGATGCTCGTGCCCAGCAGGTAGTCCTGCTCGTACGTGGCGTGCGCCCGCAGCATCGGGAAACAATACTCCTGGGCGAACTCCCGACGCAGGTCCTTCACCACCACTTGGTCCGCGCCGCTGGCGTACGCCTTGCGCTCGATGTGCTTCAGCTCATCCCCCTGCCCCAGCTCCGCCGCGAACGCCACCACCTTCACACCGGGGTAGCGCTGCTTCAGCCAGGGCAGGATCACCGACGTATCCAGGCCGCCGGAATACGCCAGCACGATCTTGCGGGGACTCGAGGCCGATCGACTTGGGGTGGAAAATCCAGGCATCTCGTGATCCACTGGTTGCGAGCACGGCATCGCGTGAGTTCGACGCTTTAGCGCAGGGCACCGTCATCGGGCAACGGCTCATCCCAACGCTCGACAGGCCGCAGATTATACGTGCCGGCAACCTGGCGCCCACACGAGAAAACTGTGGGGGGAGAAGTCGTCGGCTCAACGCCGCCTACCGCAAACCGAGTTGTGATTGGGGAAGTCGCAGAAGAAGAGAAGAAGCCCGCATCGCCCGAAACCCGCACCCCGACGAAGACCTTGCCTAACCCTTCACCGGCGCTCAGGCGTTTTCCATGAGCATGGTCATGGCTTCTTTCATGGCCGTGGGCATGTCGTTGCCGACCTGGTCCAATTCCGGCTGGCTCAGCTCCAGCTCCTTAAGGACGTCGGGGTTAAATTCAAGCGTCTCGACGCTGCCGGTGTATCCCAGCCCGAGCTTGGCGGCGAGGACATCGGCCAGGTGCACCAGGCACGTAAGCGTGCGCAGCTTCGGCGCCAGCTCCAGCGGTCGGTGGTGGAACCCAGCGACGTACGCGAAATTCGAAGGGAACTTCCACAGCTTGCACAGGCCGCTGCCGAACTGCTCGTGGTTTGCCCCCAGCACCGCCTGCTCGGCCTGCCGCAGCGTCAGGCCCGGCTCCTTCTGCTTCTTCTCCAGCGCCTCGACGAACTTCAGCCGACGCACCTGGATCTCCACGATGATCCCGATGTCGTGGATCAGCCCCGCCAGGAACGCCTCGTCCGGCAGGCCCAGCCCCACCTTCGCGGCCAGCATCCGCGTCCCCGCCGCCACCGCGATCGAGTGCGTCCACAGGTCCCGCGCGTTGAAGTTTTCGCTGATCTGACCGCCCCGGAACAGCTTCGCCAGGCTCGCCGCGATCGCGATGTTCTTCACCGCGTTAAGCCCCAGCAGCACGATCGCCCGGTTCGTCGAGCCGATCTGCCCCGGCAACCCGTAGAACGCGCTGTTGACCACCTTCAGGATGCGGGCCCCCAGCGCCGGATCGCTGCTGATGACCTTGTTTAGGTCCTGAGCCGTCGAGTCGGGGTCCTCCACCAGGCTGATGATTTTGAGCGTGACCTCGGGCAGCGTCGCGATGTGGCTGATCTCCTTGACCGCCGCTTGCACGATGGCTTCCAGGGCCGCCTCCGGGGAAGCAGGGGTCGTGGAGACGCTAGAGGCTTGAGTCATATAGGCCCTCCGAGGTCAAGCAAGGCCACACAGTCAGGCTATCGACCGGCTACCACCGCCACTTAACCGCACCGTCGGTTTCCCTTCCCAAGCTTGCCTCGCCCTTGCCCCAGGCCTAACCTTCACCCATGCCCTGGCGCGTCTACATCTCGCAGCGACCGTTTGCAGACGCCTGGCTCGGGTCCCTCGGCCTGCGCCCGGGGTGGGCCGTCTACACTGCCTTTCTTGTAATGATGCTCATTCTGCTGGCGCCTTTGGTCGTGTTGGTGGCAGCCGCCCTCTTGGTCGGGGCAACCGTTTTTCTGACCCTGAGCCTCCTATCCCTTCTTCTCGGCCTGCTGGCCAAGCTTCTCGCCCTGCCCGCCCGCCTGTTGGGGATCGCCCGCCCTTCCCGCGAAGCCCGGCGCAACGTCCGGGTTATCTATCCCGGCTGAATCTCAACATTAAGTCGCTTGCGGCACATGACTTAACCGATTGAACCGATTGGTGGATTCGCCGCACGACCCCAGCCTGCGCCCCCCACCCGCCCTGGACCTGTAAGATTCCTCCGCTAAATTACCGCCCACCCCAAAGAATTCTGTCGAGGCCACCGGACATGATCCGCTCGCTATTGAAATACCTGCTTATCGGACTGCTCTTCGCTGCCGCACCGGAGAACCACGCCCCCAACGCCCTGGCTGCAGACCCATCGGCGCCCCCTGCGATCCCTGCGCCCCACAGCAGCGATCCCGCCAACCCCGGTACCGCAGCCACCCCCGCTCCTGCCGGTGTCCCAGAAAAATTCAACAGCCCCCGTGCCACGATGTTCACCTTCCTCGAGGCGATCAACCGCGTCCGACAGGGCGACCCCCAGGCCTGGGCCGACGTCGCCGCCTGCATCGACTGGTCCGACGCCGGCATCGACCCCAGCTCCCAGGAAGCCAACATCCTCGCTCGCGACCTCTGGGGAACGCTCAACCACATCCGCCTTGTCCAGCCCGAAGAGCTCCCCGACGCATCCCAGCTCCAGCCCGGCGTGGACAGCTTCACGTACTTCCCACGACCGTTCCTCCAGGAAGACGAACGCATCCTCGAGCAGATCGACATCCACGGCCAGCGCATCGCCCTGGCCCGCATGCCCGACGGCCAGTGGAAGTTTTCCGCCCAGACTATCCAGGGCATCTCGCAGCTGTACAACGCCCTGAAGCCCCTGGCACGCCAGGTCGACATCGACGAAAACCTGCTCGCCGCCGAGCCCTGGCTCCGCACACTCATGCCCGAGACGCTTAAGGCCGGCCGCACCCTGGGCCTGGAATACTGGCAGTGGATCTTCTTGGCGATCGTCATCCTCGCCGGCCTGGGCATCGACTACGCCGTCCGGCTGATCCTGCGGCCGGTCTTGTCCCGGCTGGTCGCCCGCTTTCAAACCAAGGTCGCCCCCGACAAGATCGCCCGCGCCGCCACCCCACTGGGCCTGCTCGCCGCCGGCTGGTTCTGGCAGGCGTCGATCCGGCTCCTGGGCCTGTCCGCCGCCGAGGCCGTCCTGCTTACCTCCGCCCGTCTGATCACCGTGCTGGCCAGCACCTGGACCGCCTGGCGCGTCATCGACCTGATCTCCGAGGTCCTCGAACTCAAGGCCGCCCAAACCGAAAACAAATTCGACGACGTCCTGATCCCCCTCCTGCGCAAGGTGCTCAAGGTCCTGGTCGTCATCTTCGGCGTGATCTACGCCGCCCAGAACCTCAACATCTCCATCGGCCCGATGCTCGCCAGCCTCGGCATCGGCGGCCTGGCCTTCGCCTTCGCCGCCAAGGACACCATCGAGAACATCTTCGGTTCCATCGCCGTGCTGCTCGACCGGCCCTTCGAGGTCGGCGACTACGTCAAGATCGATCAGATCGAGGGCTCCGTCGAAGAGATCGGCTTCCGCTCCACACGCCTCCGCACCCCCTACGACTCCCAGATCACCATGCCCAACGCCACGCTCGTCCGCGCCACCGTGGACAACTTCGGCCGCCGGACCTACCGCCGCTACAAGGCCGACCTGGGCATCCAATACGACACCCCCGCGGAAAAAATCCTCGCCTTCACCGAGGGCATCCGCGAGCTGATCCGCACCCACCCCTACACCCGCAAGGACCAGTACCACGTCTGGTTCCAGCAGTTTGGGGCCTCGAGCCTGGATATCCAACTCATCGTGTTCTTCCTGGTCCC
>JAJUHR010000261.1 GCA_029267795.1 Planctomycetota bacterium | reverse complement strand
TACGGTGACTGTCCACCGGCTTGGCGGGGCAGCCACAGCGCACTGTACCTGCCCCCAATTTGCCGAAGGGTCGTTCTGCAGGCACCTTTGGGCCACCCTGCTCGCCGCGTGCCACGGCGTCACCCCCGACCGGAGTGAAGATGCTATCGCCCTGGATCAGATCAACCCACGGCCCCCCAAAGCCCGTAAGCGCACGGCCGAACCGGTAGACGCCCCCCACGATCCCGCCTTCGCGTGGTCTGAGCGGCTGAACCAACTGCACCCCAACCCGCTCGCCACGGAGTCGCCGCCTGTACCGAACCACCCGCTGCAGCGCCGTGTCTGGTACCTGGTCAACGTGGAATGGTCCCACCGACTTCAAAACCTGGTGATCGAGCCCAGGTACGAGTCCGTGCTGAGTCATGACGACCGGGGACTGAGGCGACTCAAACTCCATCCCGCCCTATTGCACAGCCTGGCCGAGCCGATCGATCGCGAGCTTTGCACCGCCTTGCTGGGAGCCTCACCCATTGAGGCCGATGAATCCGGCCCTTTACCAGGGACACCCGGCCTTCGCCCGGGCCCCGCATATCGGGTGCCGCCCGCTGCCCAGCGCACCTTGCTGCGCAGGATGATCGAAACCGGTCGCTGTGCCCTGGTCTGGCCCGATCCGCTCTTGACCACCACCCGACCCGCACCGCTGACCTGGGACGACCCCGGACAGCCGTGGGTCCTCTGGGCTCTGGGCCGGGTGGAAAATAACACCCTGACCCTGGGCCTCGAGCTGCGGCGTGATGGCGATCGCATGCCAGTCGACGAACCCGACCTGATCCTCGGCGGCGACGACGGCTTAGTGATCCATCGCCACCGGGCTGCCCCTTTCGATGACCGCCAGGCTTATCCCTGGATCAACCTCTTCCGTGGCGAGGGCCGAACCCTCGGTGTCGAAACCGGGCTCACACCGCCCAGATTTTCCGCGACGGGCCCCCCACCGGGAGCCGACGGTCATTCACCCATCCGCGTACCCTTGGAAGAACTGCCACAGTTCCTGGACCGCTTGTACCACCTGCCGTGCGTTCCGGAGCTCGATTTGCCGCTGGACATCGGCCCGATCCCGCAGCGGCTTGTTCCGACCCCACACCTGCAGTTGTCCGAACTAGCAGACGAGGCAGCCAACGCAAGACGCCGTCGGCCGGGCGGTTCCTACTTAGCTGAGGCGGAGTTCAGTTACGCAGGGGCACGGGTCAGGCCCTTGCAGGGGGGCTGGTTCATTTTTCCGCCAGGATCCGAAGAGGCGTCGCCGAGTGCGAATCCAGGCGTCGAACTCACGCCGAGCGGTTCGGGCGATCAGCCCCCGCCCAGGGAAGCCCGTGCCGCCCAGCCCGTGCGTGCCCAAGCCGATCTCACAGGTAGCGCCTCGCTTTCACAGCAGGCCCCCCCCGTCAAGGATATTCCTTCAAACCCCACACCAAGACCCGCCCCGATCCGCCGCGACCTCGCTTTCGAGCGCCGAGCCATGGCTACCTTGCTGGCGCTGGGCCTGCGTCCGGCGCCCGCCACAGGCACGGGCTCCCGCCCGCCCGCCCTGCTGCTACCGGCTAAACGGATGCCCTCGGTGGTCCGGGAACTGCTGGGTCAAGGCTGGGTCGTCACCATCGACCGAAGGGTGGTGCGCAGCCCCGGACCGGTGCACCTGTCGGTCACCACGGGGATCGACTGGTTCGAGCTGCGCGGCACCGTGCGGTACACCGGGGCAGACGGCGACCAGGACGTCCCACTGCCCGAAATCCTCGCCGCCAGCAGGACCGGCAAATCCATGATCAGCCTCGAGGACGGCTCGTGCGCCATGCTCCCGCACGAGTGGCTCAGCGAAAACCGCCTGCTCGCCGCGGTCGGCACCCAGCGGGGTGACCACGTGGGGTTCCGGCCCAATCAGGCCGCCCTGTTAGACGCGCTGCTGACTCGGCACCCGGGGGTGGAAATCGATTCGAAATTCGAGGCCATCCGGCAGCGCCTACGTCGATTCGACCGGATCGCCCCCATCGACGCGTCGCCGACCTTCCATGGGCAGTTGCGCCATTACCAGCGCGAGGGCCTGGGCTGGCTCCATTTCCTGCGGTGGCTCGGCGTCGGGGGCATCCTGGCCGACGACATGGGCCTGGGCAAGACGGTCCAAGTGCTGGCCATGCTCGAGGCCCGCTACAGCCGGCCCGACTCGACCGAGCCCGCGGCCGAACCTTCGGCGACCAGCCAGCCGCTGCCCTCGCTGATCGTCGTGCCCCGTTCCGCGGTATTCAACTGGGTCGACGAAGCGCGCCGCTTCGCCCCGGACCTCGACCTGCTGACCTACACCGGGGGCGGCCGCCACGCCCTGCGCGACGCCTTCGCCCACCACCACGTCGTCGTCACCTCCTACGGCGTGGTGCGCAAGGACATCGCTGAGCTCCAGCGGCACCGCTTCGACTACGTCGTGCTCGACGAAGCCCAGGCGATCAAGAACCCCGGCTCGCAGGTCGCCAAAGCCGCCCGCCTGCTCCTGGCCAACCACCGCCTGGCGCTCACCGGCACCCCGGTCGAAAACCATCTGGGCGACCTGTGGTCAATCTTCGAGTTCCTCAACCCCGGCATGCTCGGCAGCGGCACCCGGTTCGCCCGGCTGATCCGCAGGATGAGCCGCCGACCACGCCTCCAGCCCCTGGTCGTCTCGCCTGTCCCAGCGAACGCCGATACACCCCGGCCCTCGATCGCAACGCCCACCGTCTCCACCGACCTGGCGGCCGGTGGCATGGCGCAGCTCACCGCAGCCTTGCGCCCCTTCATCCTCCGCCGAACCAAGCAGCAAGTCCTCCAGGAACTGCCCGACAAGACCGAGCAGATGATCCTCTGTCACATGAACGCCCCGCAGCGGCAGCTGTACGACCAGCTGCTGCACTACTACCGCTCGCTGCTCTTGAGCGCGTCGGCCGCAGGGGCGGACCGCTCGGCCCCCGCCGGCGGCGACCGCTCGACCATGATGGCGCTCGAGGCCCTGTTGCGGTTAAGACAAGCGGCGTGCCACCCGGGCCTGATCGACCCCGCCCGCGCCGACGACCGCAGCGCCAAGCTCGACGAGCTGATCGGTCGGCTCGAACCCATCGTCGAGGCCGGGCACAAGGCGCTGGTGTTCAGCCAGTTCACCTCGCTGCTGGCGATCGTCCGCAAACGCCTCGACGAGCGGCAATTCGTGTACGAATACCTCGACGGCCAGACGCGCAACCGCAAGCAGTGCGTCGAGCGGTTCCAGACCGACCCGGACTGCCCGGTATTCCTGATCAGCCTCAAGGCCGGGGGGCTCGCCCTGAACCTGACCGCCGCGGAGTACGTCTTCCTGCTCGACCCGTGGTGGAACCCCGCCGTCGAGGCCCAGGCGATCGGCCGGGCCCACCGCATCGGCCAGACCCGCCACGTGTTCGCCTACCGCCTGATCTGCCAGGACACCGTCGAGCAGCGCATCACGCAGCTGCAGGCCCGCAAGCGCGACCTGGCCGAGGCCGTCATCCGCAGTGACACCGACCTGCTCCGCAACCTGACACGCGACGAGATGCTCTGGCTGCTCAGTTAAGAAGCTCTGCCGTTACCCGCG
>JAJUHR010000152.1 GCA_029267795.1 Planctomycetota bacterium | reverse complement strand
GTCGTCACCGAGCTGGTCGGCGCCTACGTCGAAAGCTACAAGCAGCTGCCGCTGACCCTCTACCAGATCCAGGCCAAGTTCCGCGACGAGTTCCGCCCGCGCTTCGGCGTGCTGCGCTCACGCGAGTTCCTCATGAAGGACGCGTACTCCTTCCACCTGCGCCTCGACGGCCCCGGGGGCCTAAGCGAAACCTACCAGAAGCAGTACGACGCCTACTGCCGCATCTTCTCCCGCTGCGGTCTACCGTACGAGGTCGTCGAAGCCGAGTCCGGCCCCATCGGGGGCTCGGCGTCCCACGAGTTCATGGTCCCATCGCCCACCGGCGAAGACATCATCCTCAAGTCCGACAAGGGCAACTACGCCGCCAACGTCGAGAAGTGCGAGATCGGGGAGCGGGCCGTAGCAGCATTTTTATCGAAAGGTCCCTATGTTGCCGCGGAACCAATCCCAGACAGGGAACCGACTGGAAATCTGGAGGAAGTTTACACACCCTCCTGTTCGTCGATTGAAGACTTGTGTACATCATGGCCTAAATTTAACGGAGGAAAGCTGAAACCGACGAACATCCTGAAAACTTTGATCTATCAGGGGCCAACCAAGGGTATGGGCTCGCAGGGGCAGTCATACGACTGGGTTGTCGCGGTTGTTCGCGGTGATCATCAGGTTAACGAAGCAAAGTTACGGAGCTTTTGCGGAGATCGGTTGACGTTGGCTGAGGGAGGCATTGCTGAAAAAGAAGGTTTTGCAGTCGGATTTCTCGGACCGCACATAGCGAACGAGATGCAGAGAGTGTGGGTCGTAGTAGACCCTGACGCCGCCCAAGATCAGTTTTGGGTAACAGGTGCCAACAAGCCGGACCACCATGTTCGACATTTCCACTGGAAGCGCGACCTATTCCAGAATCAAGGCCGAGACATTGATTGGTTCAGGTCTCACACCAGCTGTGGCTTTTGCATCGCGGACATCCGCAACGCGGTCGACGGCGACCCGTCGCCAAAGAACGACGGCGGGGTACTCCGCGTCACCCGCGGCATCGAGGTCGGCCACGTGTTCAAGCTCGGCGACAAATACACCAAGGCTCTGAACGTCACCGTCCTGGACGAAAGCAACCAGCGCGTGGCCCCGCTGATGGGCTGCTACGGCATCGGGGTCAACCGCATCCTCGCCTCGGCGATCGAGCGGTCAGGCCCGCAAAAGGGTCACGACGAGAACGGCATCATCTGGCCCACGTCGATCGCGCCCTACGCTGTGGTCATCACCCCGATCAAGTACGAGGGCGCCCAGAAAGAGACCGCCGACCGACTCGCCGTCCAGCTCGAGCAGGCGGGCCTCGACGTGCTGATCGATGATCGCGACGAACGCCCCGGCGTGAAATTCAAAGACGCCGACCTGATCGGGTTCCCGCTGCGCATTACCGTCGGCGACAAAGCCCTGGCTGAGGGCAACGTGGAGGTCAAGCCCCGCGCCGCTGCCGAGCACGAGCGGGTTCCCGTCGACTCCGCCGCTGCCCGCGCCGTCGAGCTGCTGCGGTCGCTGTAAAAATCACCCAGCCCGCCAACCACGGGTTTTTCCACCCGCGGCTACTTCCGCCGCGTCTTCCGCCGCATCCTCCGCGCCCCTCCCCGCGGTGCGTCCTCAAATTCCGTTACACTTTTCCGCATGCCCCGCGATGCACGTGACGCCGCTGTGCAGATCGTCCGTGTCCTGCGCGACGCCGGCCACGTGGCGTATCTCGCCGGCGGGTGCGTCCGCGACACGCTGCTGGGCCTGCAGCCGAAGGATTACGACGTCGCCACCAGCGCCCGTCCGGAGCAGGTCCGCCGCCTGTTCCGCCAGAGCCGTTACGTCGGTGAGGCATTCGGCGTCGTGTTGGTTCGCATCGCGGGTCACGCCATCGAGGTCGCCACCTTCCGCACCGAGTGGGGGTATCAGGACGGCCGCCGGCCCTCCCACGTCGAGTTTTCCGACGCCCAGCACGACGCCCTGCGCCGGGACTTCACCGTCAATGGGCTGTTCGAGGACCCGCTCGCCCCCGCGCCCGAGCAGCGCATCATCGATTTCGTCGGGGGCAGGGCCGACCTGCAAGCCCGCCTGATCCGCGCCATCGGCAACCCGCAGGAACGCTTCGGTGAGGACTACCTGCGGATGCTCCGTGCTGCACGCTTCGCAGCCCGGCTGGGGTTTGCGATCGAGCCCCAGACCGCGGCCGCGATCCGGGCGCTGGCCTGCAACCTCGGCAAGATCAGCCGCGAGCGCATCGGCCAGGAGGTGATGTGGACCCTGACTGGCCCGCGTCCCGCACTGGGGGCCCGCCTGATCCAGGAGCTTCTGTTGGATGCCCCCGTCTTTAACGAGGATCACCTGGAGGTTCCGCTGTTGACGTTAGATCGGCTCTCCCAGGCTGATTCACCTGCTCAGCCCGCCAGTGAAGCTGTCACCTTTTCCACATTCCTAGCAGCGTGGCTCCTCGACCGGCACTTTTTCCCGCGCGATCTGCCCGATCGTCCAATGGCCGACCCGGCTGCCGCTGCCGATCCTCAACAGCGCTGCGCTCAAGCCGCCGCCCGGTTCATCACCGACGATTTGCCGCCCATCGTCGCCCGCTGGCGAAGTGCACTGGTCCTCAGCAATGACCACGAATCGGCTTTGGAGAAGACGCTTTCGATTTGGGGTGCGAACCTGGGCTGGGCCGGCCTGACGCTGGCCAAGCGTAAGCGTCTTTTAGCGCACTCGTTATGGCATCAAGCCGAGCTGCTGCTCCAGGCTGCAGCCCACCACCCCGCGATCACCGCCCTGATCCCTGCATTGCACGCGGAAGCGCAAGCCCTTGCCGCAGAGGGAGTCAATCCGGCCCCTTACCTCAGCGGCGACGATCTGATCGCTCTGGGGCTCATTCCCGGCCCGAGTTTTCGCCGATTATTGGACGAGGTCTACGACGCCCAGTTGGAAGGGCGGATCACCAGCCGCGATCAGGCCTTGGAATGGGTTCGCCGCCGGGCATGAACGTGTGAGCCATTCGCGCTGAACGAGCGTAACAAATCAACAGACCATTCACAGCGTCGATCGACTTGGTTTCATAAACCAATCTGGTAGGCTGGCGGAATTCAGGCTGCTATGATCACGCTCTTGGAACACCTCCCGTATGTTTGCGTCGTGGTCTTGTTGCTCGCCAGCGGTATGGGTGCCCCGATCGCTGAGGACCTGCCCCTGCTCCTGGGCGGCTACTGGTGCGGCATCGGCAAGGCGGATATCGCGATCATGATCCCGATCGCTTTCGTGGCAGTCCTGGGCTCCGATATTTTGATTTACTCCTTTGGGAGGCGGTACGGCCACCACGTTCAGCGGCTGCCCCTGCTGCGGCGCTACCTAAGCCCTCGCCTGCTCGCCCGTGCGGAGCTGGCCTACCACAACCACGGGGGCAAGACGCTCTTTGCCGCCCGATTCCTCCCGGGCCTGCGGGCGCCGCTGTATTTCAGCGCCGGCGTGTTCAAAATCCCGTTTTGGAAGCTGCTGGCGTTTGACGGCCTGGCCGCCCTGATCTCCGTGCCCGTCTGGGTCCTGCTCGCTTGGCACTTCGCCGATCACATCGACCGCGTGCGGCACTGGTCGTTCTGGGGGCAGTTGGCGCTGGCGGGTGGCGTCGTGCTGCTGGCGTGCCTGGTGGTTCTGCTGCGGACCAACCGCCGTCAGAAGCTTGCGTCGGTCAGTTAATTCCCTATCCTTCGGGGCATGATTCCCGCCCGCACGGCCGGTCCGCAACAGCTTCGTGAGGCCTACCGGCGCGTCACCGACCGCATCGCCCGCGCCGCCGAGGTTTCCGGACGCCCGGCCGGTTCCGTGGCGCTCGTGGCCGTCACCAAAACCGCCAGCCCCGACCAGATCCGCATGCTCGTGGAGTGGGGTCACGCCGATTTCGGCGAGAACCAAGTGCAGCAACTGAGCCAGCGCGTCCACGCCCTGGAGGAGTTCCTCTCCCGCAAACGCACGCTGGCGGGGGCCGCTGCCAAAGCGAACTCCAACGCCGGATCGCCCGCTCCGCAGGTCCGTTGGCACATGATCGGGCACCTGCAGCGAAACAAGATCCGCCAAGTCGTCCCGCTGGTCCAGCTGATCCACAGCGTCGACAGCCTCCGCCTCGCTGAAGACCTGCACGCCTTCGGCTCCCACTGCGACCGAGTCATCGACGTGCTCATCCAGGTCAACGTCAGCGGGGAGCTGGGCAAGTTCGGCGTCGCGGCCCCGGCCGTCATCCACCTGGCCGAGCAGATCGACTCCATGATCAATCTCCGCTTGCGGGGCCTGATGACGATGGCCCCGCGCGTGGACAAGCCCGAAGACGCCCGGCCCACCTTCGCTCGCACCGCGGAGATCTTCCAGGAAGTCCGCCAGGCCGGCATCGGCGGCGCCACCTTCAACATCCTTTCCATGGGGATGTCCGACGATTTCGAGGTCGCCATCCAGGAAGGCGCCAACGTCGTCCGCATCGGCCGAGCTTTGTTCGGCGAAAGCTCGACCTGACCGCATCAAGGCGCGGCTTAGAACCAGTCTCGAAACCCCTCTCCCCTCGAGGGGAGAGGCCGGGTGAGGGGTGAAACCCCCGAAAAACAGCCCCAATATCCAAAAAAATCACTCGTCCATCCCTGACCCCAACCCTCTCCCGACTCGGGAGAGGGGGGTTATGAAACTGGCTCTTAGAATTTTCGCTTGGATATCTTCGCGATGAGGCTCTGGCTGACTGTGGTGGAGCGAAGCGACACCACAGCGAATTATGGGGGTGCCGGGGCATCGCAGCGCTCTGCCCCAGCCACCCAAGCCCCTGGGAACGCCGTGCCCAAACGAGAAACGCACAGCCGCAGACCCGGTCCGATCGGTTGGATGGTCGCTTCAATGCCTGAAATGGCGTCGGCCGGTGAACAGCAGGGTCACCCGCCCTTCGTTGCACGCGGCGATCGTCTGATCGTCCTGTTTGGACCCGCCCGGCTGCACGATCGCCTTGACCCCAGCGGCGATCAGCACGTCCGGCCCGTCCCGGAAAGGGAAAAACGCGTCTGAAGCCGCTACCGCCCCCTGAGCGCGGTTCACTCCACCGGCGTTCGCTTTCGCCACCGCGATCCCACACGCCCCCACGCGGTCCATCTGCCCCGCGCCCACGCC
>JAJUHR010000195.1 GCA_029267795.1 Planctomycetota bacterium | reverse complement strand
TCGACGAGTTTTAGCGTAGCTTGTGACATGACCTTCTCCTAAAGTGGTTTTGATCGTGCTGCCGGTGATTGGATCGGTTGAGGCACGCTTAGGGTTTATTGGGTTTGACACGAATCGGCGCACATCGCGGCAAGGTTTACCTGGTCGGGGCCGGTCCGGGCGATCCGGGCCTGATCACCGTCCGGGGGCAGGAGGTTCTTCGACAAGCGGACGTGGTGGTCTACGATGCCTTGATCGACACGAGGTTATTGGACCTGGCCCCCCCTCAAGCCCGGCGGATCGACGCTGGGAAGCGCGCCAGGGCCCACACGCTGAGCCAGGACCAGATCAACGAGCTGCTGGTTCAGGAGGGGCAACAGGGGCGAGTGGTTGTCCGCCTCAAGGGTGGTGATCCTTATTTATTTGGGCGGGGGGGCGAGGAGGCGAGCTATCTGGCCCGCCATGGGGTGGAGTGCGAGGTCGTGCCCGGGGTCACCGCTGGGATCGCGGCCCCGGCGGCGGCGGGCATCCCGGTCACCCACCGGTCGATCGCCAGCACGGTCACGTTTGTTACCGGTCATGAGGACCCGGGCAAGAGCGAGTCGAACGTCGATTACGCATCGCTGGCGGGGCTGGTGCGGAGTGGGGGGACGGTGTGCTTTTATATGGGGGTCGGTCGGCTCGGATCGATCGCGGGGGAGCTGATGCGGCAAGGGTTGGGGGAGGGGACACCCGTGGCGGTGATTGAATGGGGCACCACGGCCAGGCAGCGCAGCGTCCGCACGACCCTGGGGCGGGGGGCGGCGGACGTGGCAGCGGCGGGGCTGGGGCCGCCGGCCATCATCGTCGTGGGGCGGGTGGCGGCGTTGAACGAACCGGGGTTGGACCACTTCGTACGACGGCCGATGTTCGGCCGGTGCATCGTGATCACGCGCACGCGGCACCAAGCGTCGGACCTGCGCAGGCGTTTGGAAGAATTGGGGGCCTTGGTGCTCGAAGCGCCCACGATCGAGTTGGCGCCGCCCTCGACCGGTTGGGGGCCGGTGGACGAGGCGATCCAACGGATCGGGGAATACCACTGGCTGATCCTGACCAGCGTCAATGGGGTCGAGGCGTTGGCTGAACGCCTCGAGCACCTGGGGCTCGATGCGCGGGGGCTGGGCGACCCGGCGCGCGGGGGCGTGCGTGTGGCGGCGATCGGGGACGCCACGGCCGAGGCGCTGCGGGCGCGCCTGGGCGTGCGCGCGGACTTGGTCCCGAGACAATTCGTGGCTGAATCGCTTGCGGGCGAGCTGATCGCGGAGCACGGCGTGCGGAGCCGGCGCTGCCTGCTTTTACGTGCGGACATCGCCAGGCCGGTGTTGCCCCGGATGCTGGCGGAGGCGGGGGCCCACGTGACGGAGCTAGCCGTGTATGAGACGCGTCGGCCCGCGGCGCTGCCGGAGGAGGTGCTCGAGGCCCTACGGACCAGGCGGGTGGACTGGGTGACGTTCACGAGTTCGTCGACCGCGACGAACATGGTGGATCTTCTGGGCGATGAGTGGTCGCTGCTGAGGCAGGTCAAGATCGCCTCGATCGGCCCGATCACCAGCCAGACGCTGCGGGGTCTGAACCTGGAACCAACGGTAGAGGCTCGCACTTCGAACATCCCGGGGCTAGTCGAGGCGGTGCTCGCAGCTGAACGAGCCCCGAGGGGAAGCCAAGCGGCTGGCAGCGCCACAGGGCCGCGGTGACCGTTGGGTTAAGTAAGATAGGCTTGATGGCTGTGCCACGGATTTACCCGCATCACACGGCGGCGTTGGTGGTGGATGTGCAGGAAAAGCTCCTGCCGCACATGCACAACCGTGAGGCTTTGCTGCCGCAGGTGGTCAAGCTGCTGGACGGGGCGCGGGTGTTGAGCGTGCCGGTGTTCGTGACCGAGCAGTACCCTGGGGGCCTGGGCAGGACGGTGCCGCAGGTGCTCGAGCGGCTGGACCCGGGTGTGGGCCGGCATGAGAAGCTGAAGTTCTCAGCGTGCATCGAGCCGGTGAGGGAAGAGCTGGGCAAGCACGGGGCTCGGTCGGTGCTCGTGTGCGGGCTCGAGGCCCATGTGTGCGTGTTGCAAACGTGCCTGGACCTGATCGACAGCGGGTTTATCGCGGCGGCGGTCACGGACGCGATAGGTTCGCGGCGCGCCTCGGACCAGGCGGCGGCGGTGCAGCGGATGGTTCAGGCGGGCGTGCTGCCGACGAGCGTGGAGGCGGCGTTGCTGGAGCTGGCGCACGAGGCGGGAGGCACCTGCTTCCGGGATTTGCTGCGGGTGATCCGGTGAGGTCTGCTGACACGGTGGGACTGCAAGACTTTGAAGACTACCAGCTTGGGCATGGCCGGGCTGAGAACACCCGAAGTGCCCTGCGGAGCCCTGGCTCCCCTGACCCCTGGACCCTAGATCTCGGAGTGCCAGGTCCCGAGCCTTTTTGCTTGCAGCAGCACGGCAGGGTAGCTTAATGCGTGAGACGCCGGGAGGCGTCATTGAGGAGTGTCCAACGATGCTGGAGACCTACGAGCAACTCAAGCAGCTGGTGGCGTCGATCGAGGAAGATGTACGGAAAGCAGCCGGGGGCAACAAGGCGGCTGGGACGCGCGTGCGCAAGGTCCTGCAGGATGTCAAGAACTCCGCTCAGGCTTTGCGGGTCAAGGTGCTGGAAAACCGCGAAGCTACCCCGGATTAGCCCCCGATGGGCAAGGTGAGGGGGCATCTACCGCCTCATGGGGGCGAACCATGCATCTTAGGAGTGATTAGGCCCTTATGGTACCTTCGCTGCTGCTGGACCTATCCCGGTTCGATCTGAACCGGGTGCTGCACGACGTAGCTGAGATCGAAAGGGTGAACCCTCACCGCGGGGCGATGCGCCTGCTGGATGGGGTCATCCACATGGATGAGAAGATCACCGAGGGGATTGCGTTTAAAGAGGTGCGGTCGGATGAGTTCTGGGTGCCGGGGCACATCCCCGGGCGGCCGCTGTTCCCCGGGGTGCTGATGATCGAAGCGGCGGCGCAACTGGCCAGCTTTCTGGCGCTGCACCGGATGCCGGGGGTCAAGTTTCTGGGCTTTGCGGGCGTGGACGCGGTGAAGTTCCGTGGCCAAGTACGGCCTGGAGAGCGGTTGATCATCTTCGGCAAAGAAGTGGAGTTCCGACCGCGACGGGTGATCTTCGCAGCCCAGGCGGTCGTGAACGGCGCGTTGGTGTTCGAGGGTACGGTGATCGGCATGCCGATGTGACCCCGGATGTGACCCCCGTCGGTCGGGCGATCGCCGCGTTGTGAGCCCTCGGGTTTGACCGAGCCTCCGAGCGAGGCTATTCTCTGGCCCAACCGTGGCTCGGCCGAGCCGCGGAAACCACCTTTATCTGAAGAAGGTGCCCGCGTGCCCACGCTAAGTCAACAAGCCTCCGATGCAGGCCTGGAGCAGGTGGCGCCGTTGTTGTTCTACGCCTTTGCGCTGCTGACGGGTCTGAGCGCCTGGGCGGTGGTGATCAGCCAAAACATCGTGCGGATGAGCGTGTACCTGCTGATGACGCTGGCGGGGGCGGCTGGGCTGTATTTCATGCTGGGGGCGGAGTTTCTGGCGGCGATCCAGTTGATCGTCTACGTCGGGGGCACCCTGATCCTGATCGTGTTCGGCATCATGCTCACCAACAAGAGCCCATTTGCGCAACTGCGGACCGAGCCTTGGGAAATGATGCTCGGAGTATTCATTGCGGTGGTGACGGCGGCGCTGCTGATTTTTGCGCTGTCTCAGACGCCGATGAAGGCGCAGGGTGAGGCGATCCTGAACAGCGGATACGACCAAGTCCGAGCGGTGGGGGTAGGGTTGCTCACCAAGTACCTGATGCCGTTCGAGGCGGTGGCTGTGCTCCTGCTGGTGGTCATGGTAGGTGCGGCGTTTATGGCTCGGCAAAGGGCAAGGAAATAGCCCCCTGCGAAGACCCCTTGCCTCCTGTGCCCCCCGGCCGGCCAGCGGACCCTCCCGGAGAGATCCAGTGGGGAGCGGAGCAGGGCACCAGCTAAAAAATTGTTTACGTAACACGGGACAAAAGGTGAGCCTGGTAGCGCGGTTAAGGGCGCCGCCCTGGAATCGCGATAGCGAGTCGGCAGCGTGACAAGCTCCATCTTCCAAATCGGGTTGGTCCACTTCGTGCTGGTGTCGATCCTTCTCGTGGCGGCGGGCGTGGCGACGATGCTGACCAAGCGCAACGCGATCGGGGTGCTGATCGGGGTGGAACTGGTCCTGAACGCTGCTGGGATCAATCTGGTGGCGTTCAATCGTTATTGCTGGAGTGGGCAGGGGGCAACGCCCGCGATTGACGGCCTGGTGTTTGCGCTGTTCATTGTCGTGCTGGCCGCGGCCGAGGCCGCTGTGGCGCTGGCGATCTTCCTGAATTACTACAACAACTTCAGCACGATCGACGTGGAAAAGGCCAGGGAGCTTAAGGGATGACT
>JAJUHR010000212.1 GCA_029267795.1 Planctomycetota bacterium | reverse complement strand
GGTGGTCAGTCGTGGCAAGGTCGCCCACGTGCACGTTGGGTTCTCTCCCACGCTCGACGAGACCCTCAAGTCCGAAGTCGAAAAGCTGCTTAGCGAGCCCACGGACCCGTAACCGAGCCAGCGGCTGTCGGTGACGCGCTGAAGGGTACGTGCTTTTATCGGCGGATGAGGTATACCCCCGGCGAGCCGTGTTGCCCGCGGTGGGCGCGGCGCGGGTCGGGCGGTTACACCGCGGCGGCGGAGCCGCTTTGGGCAGCGGTCTTCGAGGCCCCGCTCTCGGTGGACGGGCCGGCGGGCTTCGTGCTGGATTTTTCGGTTTTGCTTGGGGCGTTGCTGGATTCGCGATCCGCCTTGGCAGCCGACTTGTAGCTCTGCGACCGGTAGTCGGTCTCGTAAAAGCCCGAGCCCTTGAACAGCACGCCTGCCCCGGTGCCGATCAGGCGTTTAAGCCTGGGCTTCCCGCACTTGGGGCACTTCCGTAAGGGCTTGGCGGTGATCGGTTGGAATTCTTCGAACTCGTGACCGCAACCCTGGCAAAGGTAGTCGTAGGTTGGCATCGTCGTTTCCTTCATTCCCCAGGGCTGCCGGCCTTGGGGATGCTTGCTCGTGTTCCAGCCGGGGCGCGGCGGCCCCGACCCGATCCTACTGCGCCACGGCGACTTTCGCCGGCCGAAGCGTCCGGTCCCCCACGAGGTACCCTGGCTGAAGCTGGGCGGCGACCTGCTCGCTGCTGAGGCCCTCGGCCGGCATGCGAGTGACCGCCTCATGGCGGGCCGGGTCGAACCGGTCTCCGGGCGCCACCTCCAATCGGCGGACCCCGAACTGCTCGAGTGTTTTATAAAGCTCGTCGCGCACGATTTGGACGCCTTCCAACAGGCTTTGGGCCGTGGTCTTCTGGGGATCGAACGAGAGCGCTTGATCGAAATGATCCATCGGCACCAGCAAAGCCCGGGCGACTTTCATCAGCTGCTGGTCGCACGCGTCGTTGACGCTCTGTGCCGAACGCCGCACGTAATTCTGATAATCCGCCGAGACGCGCTGCAGCCGGGCGTACAGCTCGTCCCGCTCCGCCCGCAGCGCCGCCAACTTTTCCTCCAGGGATGGCGTCGGTGCAGGGCCTGCTGCCCCCGATAGCTCGGCGCCCGCACCCGAGGCCTGCCCTCCGCCGGTCCCGGGGGTTTGCGGTTCGGCCATTTCCCCGCCACGAGAAGTGGCCTCGGTGTTGTCCTGGTGGTTTGAGTTCATCGTTCACCTCGTTCCCTTGGGGCCCGTCTCCCTCGCGGGTCCAACCCCCTTGCCCAGATCGGCTGTCTTTGCTTTTGGCCTCCCGGGGCGGTTTCTCGCTTTCGACCCGCAGGCGGGATTCAACCCCCGAGGTAATCTTTGATCTTGTCCCAGAACCCACGGGTCTCCGGGAGCACCTCGTGGTTCTCCGTTCGGGCGAAATCTCGCAGCAGCCGCTCCTGACCGGCCGTCAGCTTCTTGGGGATCTCCACCAGCGCCACCGCGATCAGGTCGCCCTTGCGGCCGCTGTGCAGGTTCGGCATGCCTTTGCCCGGGATGCGGAACAGCGTCCCGTGTTGCGTGCCCGGGGGGATCGTTAGCTCTTCTTCCTCCCCGTTGAGCGTGGGTATCCGCAAGCTTGCGCCCAAGGCAGCCTGGGTGAAGCTCACCGGCATCCGCAGGATCAGGTTGTCCTCTTCCCGGACGAACAGCTTGTGCGCTTCGATGCGGACCACCACGTGCAGGTTTCCGCGCAGCCCGCCGTTCTGGCCGGGTTCGCCCTCGCCAGGAACACGAACCGCCTGACCGGAGTGGATCCCCGCCGGGATGGTGACCGACAACTTCCGCGTCAGCGGCGCCCTGCCCGTGCCGCGGCAAGCTTCGCATTTGTCCTTGATGACTTCACCCGTGCCCCCGCACGCTGGGCAGCGCGTGACCATCCGGAACATGCCGCCCAGCCCGCTCTGGGCCACGTGCCCCGACCCGGCGCAGGTGACGCAGCGCAGCGGCTTGGACCCCGGCTTGGCCCCACTGCCCGAGCAGGCGTCGCACAGGTCCATCCGAGTAAATTCAACCTGGCGCTGCGTGCCCTGGGCCGCCTCTTCGAGCGTGATCTGGACCTGCGTTTCCAGATCATAGCCACGGCGGCCGCCGGGGCGCCGCTGGGACGAGTCGCCGCCCCTAAATCCCTGGAAGATGTCCTCGAACATGGAGAAGATGTCGCCCACGTCCATGTGCGAGAAGTCGTGCACGCTGGTGCCGTGCAGACCGGCGTGGCCAAAACGGTCGTACCGCTGCCGCTTCTCGGGGTTCGCCAGCACCTCGTAAGCCTCGGCGCACTCCTTGAACGCCTTCTCGGCCTCGGGGTTCCCCGGGTTGCGGTCCGGGTGGTGTTTCATCGCCATCTTGCGATAAGCGCGCTTGATCTGCTCCGGGCTGGCGTCCCGGTCGACATTGAGAATCTCGTAGTAGTCGCGCTGTGTAGCCATCCTCTGCCGCACGCGGTGCTCCGCTGCCGTTCGTCGTAGGCGTCGCCGGCGCTCCCCGGATTCAAGGCGGCTCCGGCCTGCGAAAATAAACCCAGGGGCGGCTTCGTCCCTGGGTTTGTATCGGCCCGCGCAGGCCCGGTGTTATCGCGGATCGTTCGATGCCTTACGATGCGCTGGCTTTGTCGTGGGGTGTGCCGCCACCTCGATCCTGAGCCCACTGGGTCGATGCGGCTGCGTCGCTCGCTCGCACAGGGTCGAAGCGCCCCGCTTTCGCTTCGCAGCCCGCGTTTAAGCCACCGCCCCCTCGACCGGCTCGGCATCTTCTTTCAACTCCGTCACGAGGACGTTGGTGGTCAGCATTAAGCCCGCCACCGAAGCGCCGTTGAGCAAGGCCGAGCGGGTGACCAGGGCCGGGTCGATAATCCCGGCGTCGACCATGTCGACGTACTTGCCGCTGGCGGCGTTGTAGCCGGCGTTGCCTTGCTTTTCCTTGACAGTTTCCACGACGACGTACCCGTCCTCGCCCGAGTTCGCCACGATTTGCCTCATGGGGGCCTCCATGGCGGCGATCACCGCGTCGAAGCCGTACTTCTCGTCGCCCTTGGCCTTGTCGCGGGCGGCCTCGACGGCCGGGATCGCCCGCAGCAGCGCCACGCCGCCGCCGGGTACGTAGCCCTCGCGGGCCGCCGCCTTGGTCGCGTGCAGGGCGTCGTCGACGCGGTCCTTGCGCTCCTTCATCTCCGTCTCGGTGGCGCCGCCGACGTGGATCACCGCCACACCGCCGGTCAGCTTCGCCAACCGCTCCTGCAGCTTCTCGCGGTCGTAATCGCTGGTGGTCTTCTCGATCTGGTTGCGGATCTGCTCGATCCGGGCCTCGATGTCCTTCTTCTTGCCGGCGCCCTCGATGACCGTCGTGTTGTCCTTGTCGATGACGGCCTTCTTCGCCCGGCCCAGGTCGTCCAGCTCCACCGACTCGAGGCTCCGGCCCAGGTCCTCGCTGAGGAACGTGCCGCCGGTGACGGTGGCGATGTCACCCAGCATGGCCTTGCGGCGATCGCCGAAGCCGGGGGCCTTGACCGCGCACACCTTCAGCACGCCGCGGAGCCGGTTCACCACCAGGGCCGCCAGAGCCTCGTTCTCCACGTCCTCCGCGATGATCAGCAGAGGCTTCTGCGACATGGCGACCTTGTTCAGCAGCGGCAGCAGGTCGGGCAGGTTGGCGATCTTCTTCTCGTGGATCAGGACGTAAGCGTCCTCAAGCACACACTCCTGCGTCGAAGGATCGGTCATGAAATAGGGGGAGAGATACCCCTTGTCGAACTGCATGCCCTCGACGTATTCGAGCGTAGTCTCGGCGGCCTTGCCCTCTTCGACCTCGACCACGCCCTCGGCCCCGACCTTGTCGATCGCCCGGGCGATCATCTCGCCGATGACCGGGTCGTTGTTGGCCGAGATCGTGGCGATCTTCTGCAGGTCGGCTTTGCCGGTGCACTTGACCGCCATTTTCTGAAGGGCCTCGGAGGCCACTTCGGCCGCGGCGTTGACCCCCCGCTGGATCGCGATCGGGTTCGCCCCGGCGGTCACGTGACGCAGGCCTTCGTTGTAGATCGCTTCCGCCAGCACCGTGGCGGTGGTCGTGCCGTCGCCCGCCTTGTCCGCCGTCTTCTTGGCCACCTCGATCACCATCTTGGCGCCCAGGTTTTGGAAGGGTTCGGGCAGGTCGACCTCTTTCGCCACCGTCACGCCGTCCTGCGTCACCGC
>JAJUHR010000409.1 GCA_029267795.1 Planctomycetota bacterium | reverse complement strand
GTCCAGGCGATCGCACGCTTGTTCCTGGACAACATCCCCTCGATCGGCAGCTCCTGGGTCACGATGGGCCCCAAGATCGGCCAGATCGCCCTGTTCTTCGGCGCCAACGACATGGGCAGCGTGATGATGGAAGAGAACGTGGTCAGCGCCGCCGGCACCACCTACTGCCTCAGCGAGCCGCTGATCTGCCGGCTGATCCGTGACGCCGGCTTCACCCCCGCCCAGCGCGACAACCGGTATCGGATCCTAAAAGAACACGACAGCCCGGACGCCCCCGACCTGCGGGTCACCGACTGGTCCATGCAGCGCCCCGCCCGGTCGCACCACGGTCGCAAAACCGTCCCCCAGCCTCAGGACGTAGCCGCAATCCACCTGCCTGTGGCCACTCAAGCGGCTCCCTGAAAACCGGATCGCTACTCGTTTCCCGGCCAGCCGGGGAACACGAACCGGCCGTCCTTGGAGATGACCTGGCCGTCGACGGTGATCGTCCCCCCGCGGCGCAGGTCGCAGACCATGTCCCAGTGCAGGCCGGACTCGTTGGCGTTGCCGGATTCGGGATAACCGGCGCCGACCGCGGCGTGGAACGTGCCGCCGATCTTTTCGTCGAACAGCGTGTTTTTCGTGTACTGCTGGATCTGGTAGTTGGTGCCGATGGCGATCTCGCCCAGGGCCCGGGCGCCGGCGTCCTGATCGAGCATCTGGATCAGGAAGTCCTCGTTCTTGGAAGCCTTGGCCCGCACCACGCGCCCCTTTTCGAAGGTCAGCTCGATGTCGTGCACCTCGCGCCCCAGGTGCACCGCGGGGAACGAGTACCGCACGTACCCGTTCACGCCGCCGTCCTCAGCCCGGAGGTTCGGCCCGGTGAACACCTCGCCATCGGGGAAATTCTCGTGCCCGCAGCAGTTGATCCAGGTCATGCCCTCGACGTTGACGGTCAGGTCCGTCCCGTTGGCCGCCTGGAAGCGGACCCGCTTCTTCCCGGTGAGGAACTCGACGACGCGCTGCTGCCGCTGCTCGATCTTGCGCCACTCGGCGACGGGGTCGGGTAGGCCCAATAGGCCCGCGGCAAACACGAACCGCTCGTACTGGCGCAGGCTCATCTCGGCGTCCTGAGCGCTGGCGAGCGTGGGGTACAGAGTGCCGCACCAGCGCAGCTGCTTTTTCGCGGCGCGTTCCATGAAGACCTTGAGCACCGGCCGCCGCGCCGCCGACGCCAGGCTCTGCCGCCACGGGTCCACCCGCGAGGTGCTCTTGGTGTTCGTCTCAGCCCACAAACTGATCGACACGTCGATCGTCTGCACCTCGTGCATCACCAGCGGGCTGACGTACTGCAGCTGCTCGTCGCTGGCCAGCTCCAGGAACTGGTCGTGGATCGAATCCGGCGTGCACCGCACGTGCGGGTGGGCCCCGGCCCGCAGGGCCTGCTCGTGGATCGCCTCCAGCAGGGGCATCGCCACCGGTTCGCCGCTGATCCGGACGATCTGACCGGGCTTCACCTGCGTCGAATACTCGACCAACACCCTCGCCAATCGCTCCAACCGCTGATCACGCATGGGTCGATCCCTTTCGCCAGGATGGCCCCGTATCCTAAGGGCGGCCCGGCAGCGACGCACGCGATCGGGCCGGGAAGGGGCATCTTTCAATACACGGCCGCGGTTGCTACTCGCCCACTCCCAACCGGCTTGCCAGGACCCTCCGCACCGACTAGGGTTTATCTGGGTAACGCTCAACCTCAAACCGGCAATCCAAGGGACTCCGCGATGGAGCAACCGGCTTTGCCACAGCAGCGATCGGGCGGCGTGCTCCCTCCCGCTGATACGCTACCCTCACTCAGAATCACCCACACAACAACCAACTCCCCCGCCCCACATTGCACCCCCAACATTGCGAGCCTCCAGCCGCTGGGTGCCGATTTGGAGCCGACCCTCCGCCACGCGTGTCAAGACCGGCTTTCCGCCGTGACGTGGTTCCGCACCGACTGGCAGCGCGGCGGGGCGCTCACCGGCTACGCCACGTTCCAAGCCGC
>JAJUHR010000038.1 GCA_029267795.1 Planctomycetota bacterium | reverse complement strand
TGACCTGGAAGCGCGGCTTCGGCTACAGCGACCAGGGGCAACTGGTCGGCCACGTGGCCACCGGCTTGATCACCCTCCAGCGCAAAGCCGATCAGTGTCAGGCCGCCGGCCAGCCGATCCCCGAACCGCTGCTGATGGTCCTGCAGCACATCGTCCTCTCGCACCACGGGCAGCTCGAATTCGGGGCGCTGAAGGTCCCCGCGACCCCCGAGGCCATCGCCGTGAGCCTGCTGGACAACCTAGACGCCAAGACCCACATGGCGATCGCCGCAGCGCGGTCCGACTCCAACGGGGAGCGTTCGGAAGACGACCTGGGCGGCCGCTTCACCGAAAAGATCTGGGCCCTGGACACCCGGCTGTACCGCCCCGATCCTGCTGCGATCGGCGCCCCATCACCGCCCGGGAGCAACCCGTAGGCTGCGATTCGCGGCACTTATTCGTGGGGGGGGGCTCCACCTCCGCCGCTCAGTAGGGCGGGGCTTTGCCCCGCCGCATGCGATCTCTCGGCGGGCCGAAGGCCCGCCCTACCGATCCACGGCATCGCGCCGCGCCCTCCGACGTGCTCCCGCGATGGCCGGGCAGTGGGCGAGCCTTACGCGCCTTGGGCCAACAACCACTTCCACTGCTGCGCGATGCCCTGTTCCAGCAGCACCTGGGGCTGGTATCCCAGGGCTGCTCTGCTCCGCGATAGGTCCGCCCAGGTGCGCTCCACGTCGCCGGCTTGAGGCGGCAACGGTTGGACTCGGGCCTTGCGCCCCGTCACGCGCTCGAGCGTCTCGACCAACTCTCGCAGCGTGACCGGCGAACTGCCACCGAGGTTGAACACGCCATACCCCCGCGCGCTGTGGCACCAATCCATCGCGGACAGAATCCCGGCGACGATGTCGTCAACATAGGTGTAATCCCGGCTTGTGCTGCCGTCGCCGTAGATCGGGATCGGCCGGTCTTCCGCCAGCAGCCGCAGGAACTTGCTGATCGCCAAGTCCGGACGCTGGCGTGGGCCGAACACGGTGAACAGGCGCAGGCACGCGATCGGCAAGCCGTGCAGGTGGTGGTAGGTGTGGCAGATCAGCTCGCCGGCTTTCTTCGTGGCGGCGTACGGGCTGATGGGGTGGTCCACCGGGTCGTCCTCGGCGAAGGGGACCCTGGGGTTGTTGCCGTACACGCTGGAGCTGGAGGCGAACACGAAGCGCTCGACCCCGTGGGCCGCCGCCGCGTCGAGCACGTTCACCGTGCCGGTGACGTTGACCGCTGCGTAGTACGCTGGTTGCTCGATGCTCGGTCGCACGCCCGCCATCGCAGCCAGGTGCACCACCGTGTCGGGCCGCCGCTTCGCGAACAGCTCGAGCAGGCGCTGCCGGCTCTGGATGTCGGCCTCGATCAGCTCGAAGCGTCCCCGCCCCCGCAAGCCCTCCACGTTGCGGCGCTTCAAGCCCGGGTCGTAGAAGTCACAAAAGTTGTCCAGGCCGATGACGCCGAAACCCCGTGCCAACAAGGCTTCGCACAGGTGCGATCCGATGAAACCCGCAGCCCCTGTAACCAGCACGCAGCGGTCGGACACGAGCGACTCCCGCTAAGACGCGACGGTGGCGAGCCGGCGCCTCCCCCGCATGCCGACGCCGAATCTCCGGCCGGTCGGATCATATCACGGCGCGCAACCCGCACGGCTGGGGCCACGGGATCGAGCGGGTATGATGGTTCGGAGCCCTCGTGGCGAGCCAGGATGGGGTTGCGTGGTTACCGGCCCAATCCTATGGTTTCATGGTCGACGAAGGCGGCTCAGTGACACAGCGACATGTACGACATCAAGTCTGATCCTCAGACGACCCAGACGCCGTCAGCAGAGCCGTTTCAGCGGCTCGACCTGTGCGCGCCGTACCCCTATACAACCAGGGAATACGCTCGGCGCTTCCTCTGGGAGTGGGTCCAGTGCACGCTGATCCTGCTGAGCCCGCGACGCGCCTTCGCTTGGCGGCGGTTCTGGCTGCGGCTGTTCGGGGCCAAGATGACCCCCACCTCGAATACCTACCGCACGACCAAAATCTTTCACCCCTGGCTGCTCACCATGGCCGACCACTGTTGCATCTCCGGGGGTGTGACAGTCTACAACCTCGGACCGGTCAGCATCGGCAGGCACACGGTCCTGTCGCAGGACGTCTACGTCTGCGCTGGCACGCACGACTATACCCAGCCCCACCTGCCCTTGCAGCGGTCGGCCATCACGATCGGCGACGGCGTGTGGGTCTGCGCCGGTGCGTTCATCGGGCCCGGGGTCACGATCGGGAACAACTCGGTCGTCGGGGCCCGAGCCGTGGTGGTCAAAGACGTGCCCCCGGGCGTCGTGGCCGCGGGCAACCCAGCCAGGGCGATCAAACCCCGTCAGATGAAGCCGCTTCAGTAAAACCCACTCGCTCGCTTCGCGTGTGCAGCCGGCAGGACTTGTCGGGTCAGCGCCACGCCTGACCGCAGCCTGTCTCTATGCACACCGATGCCACCCCTTACAATGGAGGCCCCTCGGAGGCCGATCACGCCCCGGGCACGGAGAAAGTGGATCGATGGCTGAACTGAAGCCCCCGGTGTTGGTCGTTGGAGCGACTCGGTCGGGCACGTCGATGCTTGTTCGCCTGCTGGGCTCGGCGCCGGGCACGTGCTTCTGGTACGAGCCCAACACGGTCTGGAGGATCGGCCACGCCTATCGCCGCCACGACGCCGCAACCGCTCAGGACGCCAAGCCCTGGGTCGTTCGCCGCATCCGCCGGTTGTTCCTGCGATACCAGCAGGCCCACGGCGGAGCCAGGGTGATCGAGAAGAGCCCCATGAACGTCCTGCGGGTGCCGTTCGTCCACGCGGTGTTCCCAGAGTCCAAAATCATCCACATCTATCGCGACGGCCGGGCGAACCTGCGCTCCCAGCTGGAACAGTACGAAACCTTTGAGTCATACACGATCGCTCAGGCCGAGACGCGCCAACATCTATGGAATCGCCTCCACGAGACCCCCTGGTGGGAATGGCCGGCGTACCTGCCGCGGGCGGTGGGCGGCGTGATCCGGCGGTACGTGGCCCACAAGCCTGTCCAGTGGTTCGGGCTGCGGTACCCCGGTTGGAAGCGGGACCTACGGAACCTGAGCCTTACGCAGGTCGCCGCCAAGCAGTGGGTCGTCGCTGTGGAAGGCGCCCTGCGCGACCTGGAGCAACTCCCGCCGGACGCCTGGATGAACATCCGTTACGAGGAATTGGTGGCCAAGCCCGTGGAGTTTTTCGCCCGCATCACGGCGTTCTGTGGGATCCCCACGGATCGCGCCTACCTGCAGATGATCGAACAGCGCGTGCAGAAACAATCGGTCAGCCGGTGGGAGGAGGAGCTCGACCCGACGATCCTCAAGCAAGCCATGCCCATCACGCAGCCCTTGCTGACGCGGCTCGGCTACACGGCAGCCACGCAGGAAAGCAACGCCCGCAGGAGCGGCGTTTAGCCGGCCCCGATGGCAGCCGCGGGCAACGCTGGGCAAGGAATCCGTACATGTCTATCTCGATCCTCATCCTCACGCTCAACGAGGAGGCGAACCTGCCCGGCTGCCTGGAGTCGGTCCGGTGGTGCGACGACGTCGTGGTGCTCGACTCGTACAGCTCTGACGGCACAGCACGGGTCGCCCAGGCCGCCGGCGCCCGCGTGGTGCAGCGCAAGTTCGACAACTGGGCGGCCCACCAGAACTGGGCGGTGGAAAACATCCCGTTCAAGCACGATTGGGTGTTCTACCTCGACGCCGATGAACGCATGACCCCGCCCTTGCGCGACGAGGTGCTCGCGATCGCCCGCGACCCGGCCGAGCAACGCGTCGCGTTCTACTGCGGCAGGAAAAACTACTTCATGGGCAAGTGGATCCGCCACGCCATGCCGCCCGGCATGATCATGCGCTTCTTCAAGCCCAAGCACATCCGGTTCGAGCGTCTGGTCAACCCCACGCCGGTGATTTCCGGCCCGCACGGCTACCTCAAGAACTACTTCGACCATTACAACTTCAGCAAGGGCATGACCGAGTGGTTCGACAAACATAACAAGTATTCGCAGCTGGAAGCTTTGCAGGGCTTTGAGCAGATCAAAAGCAGCGGCGGCCCCCAGCCGTCGCTGTTCAGCTCCGACCCCTTCGAGCGCCGCAAGGCGCTCAAGGCCCTGTCGTTCCGCCTGCCGCTGCGGGCGCCGCTGAAGTTCGGTTACATGTACTTCTTCAAGCTGGGGTTCCTCGACGGTTCCGCCGGTTTAACTTACTGCTGCCTGCAGGCCATTTATGAGTACATGATCGTCGTGAAGATGAAAGAGCTGCGGCGTCGTGAAGCGGGCCTGCCCGTGTAGACATGTCAGGCGGGGCAGAGCAGGGGGGCGGTGGTGGGCGTGGGCGCCGCGGTCACCGCACCGGGTTGTGCCGGCGGTTGTCGGTCCGCAACGACTCACGCGACCGGCCGTAGACCCCGATCGACGCGTTGCGGATGAACCGCACCAGCGACTCGATGCACCGGTCGTCGGCGTACTCGGCCTCGAGCTCGGCTAGGTTCTCGCTCATGTTGGCCGGCTCGCCGGAGTCCTCCTCGCCGCGCGAATCCCTGCGGAACAGCCGCCGGTGCGCGTCCTTGAGCCGGGCCACCGAATCCTCCGGGAACCGGTGCCTCCGCAAGCCGATCAGGTTCACCCCGCGCACCTTGGCCGGGTTGCCCTCCAGGATCATGAACGGCGGCACGTCGTGGACCACGCGGGTCATCCCCCCGATGAACGCGTACTGCCCGATCGTCACGTAATGGTGCACCGCGCTGGCGCCGGAGATCACCACGTGGTCCTCCACGCTCACGTGCCCGGCCAGGTGCACCGAGTTGGCGATGACGGTGTGGCTGCCCACCACGCAGTCGTGCGCGATGTGCGTGCCGACCATCAGCAGGTTGTGGTCCCCCACGCGGGTCACCCCGCCGCCGTTCTGTGTGCCCAGGTGGATCGTGACGCCCTCGCGGATGTCGTTCTCGTCGCCGATGACCAGGTGGCTGTCCTCGCCCTGGAACTTCAGGTCTTGCGGGTCCGCCCCAAGAGTCGCCTGCGGCCACACCGTGTTGCCCGCCCCCAGGGTCGTTCGGCCCAGGACCGCCACGTGGCTCACCAGCCGAGTCCGCGAACCGACCACGGCCAGGGGACCCACGTAACAGAAAGGCCCGATGTGCACGCCTTCGGCCAGCTGGGCGCCCGGATCGATCACCGCCGTCGGATGGATGTAGCTCATGGCAGGGTAGGGGGTTTGGTCTGAGTCACGATCCTAATACACGAATCGGAACAACGCGCCCGTCGGCCCACACATTTTGGGGTTTCGCAGGCTATGTCAGTCCACGCCTTGCCCGAGACCGTCCGCTGGGCTCCATCGGGTTTACGCTCCCCGCCCCACCCCCGGCAGGACCACCGCCCTCAAGTCACGCCCGATCTTCCAGCACGAGCATGAACTTGATCTCCGCCTCGGCGGCCAGTTCTTCCCCGATGTACGCCCGGCAGCGCACGTGGGCGATCCGGGTGTGCATCCGCACCATCTCGGCCTCCATGACCAGTTGGTCGCCCGGCGTCACCGGCTTGCGGAGCTTGACCCGGTCCAGGCTCAGCAGGATCGCCAGCTTCCCCGTGTGCTCGACCTTCTGCGCCACCAGCACGCCCGCCAGTTGGGCCATCGCCTCCACCACCAGCACGCCGGGCATGATCGGCATGCCGGGGTAGTGACCCTGGAAGAACGGCTCGTTGACCGTGACGTTCTTGATCCCCACGGCCCGCCGGTCGGCGTCGATCTCGATCACCCGGTCCACCAGCAGCATCGGGTAGCGGTGCGGCAGGATCCGCGCCAGCCGCCGGCTGTCCAGCACGCTGCGGTGCAGGGCCTGCTCGGCGCGGGTCAGGTATTGCTGCTGGTTGGCGAGCTTGCGCGCTAGGGCATGATTCAGCGCGTGGCCGGACTTGTACGCGATGATCTTGCCCTGGATCGGCATGCCCAGCAGGTACAAGTCGCCGATCAAATCCATGATCTTGTGTCGAACCGGTTCGTCCGGGAACCGGAACGTGTTGCCCCCCAGCGGCCCGTTCTCACCGATGACCAGCACGTCCTTCTCGGTCAGGTGCGTGCCGACCCCCTGCGCCTGCAGCGCCCGGGCCTCGGCCTCCAGCACGAACGTGCGGGCGGGGGCGATCTGCTCGGCGTAATCGCTGTTTTCGAAATCGAACACGCGGAACTGCCTGCCAATCGCCGCCTGGTGTTCGAAGTCCAGGTCGTACAACACCTGCATTCCGGGTTTGTCGTCCGGCAGGGCGGCCACCATCGCCGAATCGTGTCGCAACACCACCGGCTCGGTCACCACCAGCCGCCGCCGCGGCGCGTCGTGGGCCTGCGTTCCTGCCTCGGTCAGCACGTCCACATACGGCCTGGACGATCCATCCAACCCCGGCAACTCCGGGCCGTCGATCTCGATCACCAAGTCGTCGATCCGGCAGGCGGCCACGGCGCTGAGGCAGTGCTCGCACGTTTCGATCGTAGCCTCCCCGTGGCGCAGGGCCGTCCGCCGCGGCCGCTTGACCACGTTTTCGATCAGCGCCGGGATCGGTGCGTCGCCCAGGTCTTTACGCACGAACACGATGCCGTGGTTCGCCGGCGCCGGGCGGAACACCACCTGGGCCGGGGCGCCAGTAAAAAGCCCTCGGCCGCTGATCACTGCCGGTTTCGCGATCGTGTGCTGCAGTTCCATGAGCGGAGCTTATCGTGCAGGCTTGATTGCCTTAGCGCCGTGCGGCGCCTTTCCCTGTGGCCGCGAGGTTACAACGGCTCGCGCTCGGCATGTTCAGAAGAAGCGTTTGGCCGCAGCTTGCTGGCCTGCGTTCGGATCGATTCCAAAAGTCTACGCAACGTCGCGGCCTGACGCAACGCGACGCTGCGCTCCTGCGCCGGCTGGCCCATCCAGGTCTCACCCGCGGGGATGTCGTGCATCACGCCGGACTTAGCGCCCACGCGGGCCCCCGCGCCGATGCGGATGTGGTCCGCCACACCCACTTGCCCGCCCAGGATCACCCCGTCGCCCAGCGCCACGCTCCCCGCCAGGCCGACTTGGCCCGCGAGGATGCACCGCCTCCCGATCCGACAGTTGTGGGCGATCTGGCACAGGTTGTCGATCTTGGTCCCCTCGCCGATCGTCGTCGCCGCGAACTTGCCCCGGTCGATGCACGTGCCGGCCCCGATCTCCACGTCGTCGCCGATCTTCACGAAACCGATCTGGGGGATCTTCACCCACCGCGACCCGTCGGGCGCCGGACGGTACCCAAACCCATCGCTGCCAATCACCGCGTTGGCGTGGACGACCACGTTCCGGCCCAGTTCGCACCGCTCGCGGACGACCACCCCGGCGTGCAGCTCGCAACCGTCTCCGATCGTCGCCTCATCGTAGACACAAACGTGGCTGTGCAGCACGCAATCACGCCCGATCCGGGCCCGCGGGCCCACGTAGCACCCCGGGCCGATCGACACGTTCTGGCCCAGGCTCGCCGTGGGGTCCACGCAGGCCGAGGGGTGGACCCCAGGGGCGGGTCGTGCCGGGGGCGGTGCGAACATCTCCAGCACCACCGCCAGCGACAGGTCCGTATCCTTAACACGGATCAGAGCCCGACCCGCGCCGGGTTCGAAGTCCGCCTCTTCCCACACCAAAGCGGCGCCGGCCTGCGAACGCGACCAGCTCGCTGCGTGCTTGGCATCCCGGATAAAGGTCAGCCGATCGGGCCCCGCGGTCTCCAAGCCGTCCACGCCCCGGATCGCAAGATCCCCTCGGCCGATCAGGCGTCCCCCCACCCGGTCCGCGATCTGTTGCGTGGTGTACGTGGGCATCCTCGCCAGGGTCCGGGGGCCACCGCCCGCAGAGATCCACCGCGGCCGCGACCCGTCAGCCCCTCCCGCGGGCAAAGCATGGCGTCGCCTCGGTGTCGCAGGGGGCTCACCGCGTGTTCCCGCGGCCTCCAAAGGATTCTTGACGGGCCTTGATCTCTTACGGGGCAGCCTTCGAGGTCATGTTCGTGAATTCGTTGTTCAGAAGCTGGATCACCTGGTCGGTTAAATCCAACTCGTCCGCGGACCAGAGCACCTTGCGGACCTGGATCATCGCCGTCAGGGCCTCGGGTTTGGCGCCACGGAAGTCAGCCGGCTTTTCCTTGAAGAGTACGATATCGTAGCCGTTCTGCTGAGAGACCCGCCCGATCGCATCGAGCATCTTGCGGTAGAGATTCTCGACCAGGACCACCCGCTCGCGGTTGAGCTTCAGGCTCTGGAAGTTGTGCCAGGTCTGCAGGTCCATGGTCTTCTGCTCCAGCAGCTCCTGCTTCTCGTTAAAGGCCGGGGTGTTGGGAGCCAGGATCTCCAGGTCATTCTGCAGCGTCTCGAGATCCTTCTTCCGCTCGTTTTCCTCCTGTGCCAGTTTGTCCAACTGGGTCTTCAGGTCCGACTCGGCCTTTTCTTTTTCCTTCAGCGATTCAAACACGGACTGGATGTCCACCACAGCCACCGCCGCGGGCCGAGCCCGAACCGCATCGGCGGCTTTGGCCGCGCCCCAAACGCTCGCGAGCACCCCCCCGGCCAGCCCCACCACGACAAACGCACGACGCAGCTTCATCTCGAATCTCCACTTAGATGGTAAATGGACCGGGCAAGCCGATCCCTCGCCGCGGCCGAAAGCACAGCAGACCCTTGTTTGTATCACGCCATGGCTGGACGAGCAAAGCACTCACGCCACGCCGCAGCGGTTCCCACCAGCTGGGACGACAGCTTAAACCTGCCCTCCAACATGGCTTGGCGTTTCCACACGAAGAGCGGTCCACCCGCCCTGTCAGGGGGGCCTGGCAGAGTTGCTGCGGGTGATGCTCCACGAAGACGTGCGTTGACTAAGTAGATTCAGAAGCGATTGCGGTAACTAAGGCCATGTGAAATCAACCGTTGTGACGATTAATCGAAAGCTGGCTTCGGTCGGCGATGTAGCGGTAAGTCACCAGTTGATAAAATCTTATCTAACCGCTACAAACGGATGCGGACCCAGATGGTAGATATAAGTCATTATCAAAAATTAAGATATGATATTAAATCTACAGTATAACTTCTTCTCGTAACCAGTTTGGCAAAGGTGTTGTGGTAGACTCCATCACTTCAATGTCGAAGGTGGAGAACCAGCCGTGGATGAAAGCACTTTCCAAGCCCGGTTGCAGGAGTTGATGCAGGAGATTTCGACCCTCCCCTCAGCCGAACGCGAGAAGCTCACTCAAATGGCCCAGGAAACCCAGGAACGTCACGCCCAGCTCCGCAAGTCGGTCCACGACCTGCAAGAGAGCCTCGATTACCTGCGCCTCGCCATCAAGTACATGGTCTTCGACCTCGAAGCCACCCGGCGCGAAAATTCCTACCTGCGCCGGATGCTCGACAAAGACAAATCCGGCGAGGGCGACAACCCCCCGCCCAACCTCTGACCTGACCGGTCAACCGGCCGACAGGCCACCTTCAAAGCGGGCGCACCCTCGTGGGCGTCCGCTTTTTCTGTTGCAAGCGACCCACCCACCACGGGGGTTCGTTTTTCTGCAGACCGGCCCCCGGTTTTCCGACAACTACCCCGGTCGCGGCCGCACGGCTATCATGTCGCCGGTGTCACGGACGCCCACGCGACTCATTGAAGGAAAGACCAGCGATATGAACCAAGGAAACCAGCCGAAAGACAAGCCGATCGTGCCGCCGTTCTCGGATGGGATGCCCGCCCATCCGATCGCAGCGATCGCGGCGCAGGTCCAGTATCAGCGTTACCGCGAGATGACCATCGACGAGCTGCTGCTCGAAAACCGGGTCGTCTTCCTCGTCGGCGAGATCAACTTCGCCTCGGCCACCGGTGTGATCATGCGGCTGCTGTACCTGCAGAACCAGAAGAAGGGCGTGGACATCAACCTGTACATCAACTCGCCCGGCGGCAGCGTCGACGACACGCTGGCGATCTACGACACCATCCGCTACCTCAGTTGCGACGTGGCCACGTACTGCATCGGGCGGGCCCAGAGCGGCGGGGCGGTAATCCTCGCATCGGGCGCCAAGGGCAAGCGGTACGCCCTGCCCCACGCCCGCGTCATGATCCACCAACCCTTCGGCGGGTTGATCGGCCAGACCACCGACGTGCAGATCCAGGCCGAGGA
>JAJUHR010000222.1 GCA_029267795.1 Planctomycetota bacterium | reverse complement strand
GTCTGCGAGGAGTTGTGGGGGATGCTGGGGCACCGCGGGTCGCTGGCGTACGAGCCGTGGCCGAGCTACGACCCGGCGATGCTGATCGAGGAGGACGTGGAGTACCCGGTGCAGATCAATGGGAAGCTGCGGTGCAGGATCAGGGTGCCGGCCGAGGCCGGCGATGAGGCGATCCAACAAGCTGCGCTGGCCGATGAGAAGGTGAAGGCCGCCACGGAGGGCAAGCGCGTGCAGAGGGTGATTGTCGCGCGTGGCCGGATGGTCAATGTCGTGCTGAAGGGGTAGATTTCGCGGCTACGGGCGGGTCTGCGGGCGCGAGCCCGTGCGCTCGCTCGGTGGTGGCTGCCCGCGGCTCCCAACCCTTCGAAAAACGGAAAAGGAGACACCCCATGGGTGCGGCAGGCATGGTTCGTCGGGTTTCGATCCTTTGGGCGGTTGGCGTTTTTGTGGCGGCGGAGGGCGGGGCGAGGGCCGATTCTTACAAGGTCGATCCCGTGCACACCAGCGTGGTGTTTGCGGTGCAGCACCTGACCTTCAGCCAGGTCTACGGCCGGTTCAATGAGGTTGGGGGCAAGTACTCCACGGGGGACGAGCCCTCGTTCGACTTCACCGTGAAAGCCGCGAGCCTGGACACCAATTCCGCCAAGCGGGACGAGCACCTGCGCAGCCCCGATTTTTTCAATGTGAATCAGTTCCCGGTGATCCGGTTCAAGAGCACGTCCGTGAGCGCCGACGGGGACAGCCTCACGGTCAGCGGTGATCTGACGTTGCACGGCGTGACCCGGCCGATCACGGTAGTGTTGCGGAAAAATGGTGAGGGGCAAGACCCCATGGGCAAGTACCGCACGGGATACTCCGCGGAGTTCACGGTGGAGCGGTCGGCGTTCGGCATGACCCATATGCTCGACGTGGTGGGGGACGAGGTGAAGCTGTTCGTCAGCTTCGAGGGCGTGCGGGAGTAGGGGTGCCACACGGGATGGGGTGCTGTCGTTGGCGCGACGGCGGTCCCGGGAAGCGGAGTTTTTCTGAATCGGTCCGATCGCCTTCAGAGGAGCTTCGGCATGATCGAACCGAGTTGGTGGGTTGGGGGCGTGGTGTTGCCGGCGGCGGTGGGTGCGCTGCTGGGTTGGGCGACGCGGCTGGCCGGCCTGTGGGGGGCGTCTGCGGGTACGGGGCCGGGTTTTGCGCTGAACGTGGGCCTGGCGGTGGGTTACATGACCGGGTACATCGCGACGATGGGTCATCCGCCGATCCCTCCGGCTGAGTCGCAACAGTGGCTGGTGGTGGTGCTGATGCCGATCGCGCTGGCGATCGCTGCGGTCGGTGCGGGCCGGCGGGTTCCTCGCTGGATCGGGTATGGGTTGTGGCTGCTGTTTGCGCTGGCGGTGCCGCCGGTGCTTCTGCAGTCGTATTTGAAATACAACTGGTCGGGGCAAGCCGCGGCGGGTTGGTTAGCGTCACTGGGCGGGGCTGGGGCGGTCCAATACGTTTTGTGGCGTTACCACGCGGGGCGGGTGCCGAGCTGGGCCGGTGTGCTGTTGCTCATGATCGCTGCGGGGGGCACGGGCGTCGTGTTGATGGTGTCGGGGAGCGTGGTTTTGGGGAAACTGGGCCTGATGCTGGGGTCGGTGCTGCTGGGTTTGGCCGCGGCGTGCTTGCTCCCGTGGGGGAGTGGGGGCGTTGCGGGCGGCGCGGGGAGCGGGGTGGGGGTGGCGGTGGTGATCCTCATCGGGCTGTGGATTAATGGGTATTTCTACGCTTCGGTGGACGCGATCAATGCGGTGTTGTTGGCTTGCGCGCCGGTGGCTGGATTGGTGGGCGACGTGCCGCCGCTGCGTCGCCGAGGGGGTATCGCACGGGTGATCGTGCGAGTGCTGGCGGTGTCGGCGCCGATCGCGGTGGCGGTGGCCCGCGCGGGCGTGGCCTTTTCACGGGCAGCCGGTGAGCCCAATTACTACTAATCTTAAGTGAACGGCCCGGGCCTTAAGCAAGGGGCCGAGCCGCTGATAGCCGATAAATACCGCTGTCGCTATGATCCTTCTCCGCGGGGGGCTGGAGAGGGGCCGTAGCTCAATTGGGAGAGCACAGCGTTTGCAACGCTGGGGTTGCCGGTTCGAGCCCGGTCGGCTCCATTGGTCGGCCCGACACGAGCGGGTCGCGCTAGACTTGCGTAGGGCTGCGGGGAAAGTGGGACGGGGGGTAACGATCCAGGTCGGTTAGACCCATCCGATGACGGCCACACCGATCCAGTCCGATTTGACTCTATGGACCTCGCTGTGGACGCGGCGCCGCCGGGGCGAGCCGCTGCGGGGCCTGGACGCTGCGTTCAATCGCTGGTCCACCCGGGTCAAGCGGTCGCGGCTGGGCGTGCGGTACCTGCAGCGGGAATCGCAAGGGGTTTTGGCGCTGGAGTCGGAATGGTCGGGCCTGTCGGAGGCGGGTTTGGACGAGCGGTTGATGGGGCTGCGGGAGGTCTTCGCTCGCCGACAGCACGCCCCAGAACACGTGCGAGCGGCGCTGGCGGGGATCCGCGAGGTGTCGTACCGGCACAACGGTGAAAAGCCCTACGGGGTGCAGGTGATGGGCGTGCTGGGGCTGTTCCACCGCCAGATCATCGAGATGGCCACGGGCGAGGGCAAGACGCTGACCGCCGCGGTGGCCGCGGTGCTGCTGGGCTGGCTGCGGCGTCCGGTGCACGTGATCACGGTGAACGACTACCTGGCGCAGCGCGACGCCGACCTGGGGCAGCCGCTGTTCAAGCGGTGCGGGCTGAGCGCGATGGCGGTGGTCGGTGAGACCCCCGAGCCCGAGCGTCTGCGTTGCTACCAGCAGCCGATCGTGTACACCACGCAGAAGGAGCTGGTGGCGGACTGGCTGCGTGACCAGTTGCGGTTGGGGCGGCTGGCGGACCCGGTGTCGACGCGGTGGCTGTTGGACGCGGCGCCGCGCGGGCCGCAACGGTTTGGCGGGTTGGGGCAGGCGCCGGTGATGGTGCCGGGGTTGTACGTGGCGATCGTGGACGAGGCGGACGCGGTGCTGATCGACGAAGCCGTGACGCCGTTGATCATCGCGCGTCCGCGTGAGGAGGACGCCCAGGCTGAGTTGTACGAGCGTGCCCGCGACTTGGCTGGGGAGCTGGCGGCGGGCAAGGACTTCGCGGTGGACTTGGCCAAGCGTCGGGTCAAGCTGACGGGGGCCGGCCGGGCCAAGATCGTGGCGTTGCTGCGTCCGGACGAGCACGCGATCTGGCGGGCGGTGCACCGGCGTGAGGAGTTGGTCGAGCAGGCGTTGGTCGCCCAGCACTGCTACCACCACCGCCAGCATTATCAGATTGTCGAAGACCGCGTGGTGATTGTGGACGAGTACACGGGGCGGTTCATGGCCGACCGTCAATGGCAGCACGGCCTGCACCAGGCGATCGAGGCCAAGCACCGCTTGCCGGTGACCGCCGACCGCGACACCTTGGCCAGCATGAGCTTTCAGCGGTTCTTCAAGCAGTACGAACACCTGTGCGGGATGACCGGCACGGCCGCCGACGCCACCGTGGAGATGGAAACGACGTACAGCCTGCCGGTGCGGGTGATCCCGACCCACCGGCCGGTGATCCGGCAGCGTTGGCCGGACATGATGTTCGTGACCGCGGAGCTCAAGTGGCGGGCGATCGCCAGCGAGGTGGAGCGGCTGCACATGATGGGCCGACCGATGCTGATCGGGACGCGGTCGATCGAGGCCTCGGAGTTGCTGTCGTCGCTGCTGACGGAGCGGAAGCTCGAGCACCAGGTGCTCAACGCGGTGCATCAGAAGGCCGAGGCGCAGATCGTCGCCCAGGCGGGGCAACCGGGGGCGATCACCGTGGCCACGAACATGGCCGGGCGCGGGACGGACATCAAGCTGGGGCGAGGGGTGGCGGAATTGGGCGGCCTGCACGTGATCCTCACCGAACGGCACAGCGCCAGGCGCGTGGATCGGCAGTTGGTCGGCCGGTCTGGTCGACAGGGTGACCCCGGCTCGGCGCAGGCGATCCTGAGCTTGGAAGACGACCTGGTGGTCAAATACGCTCCACGCGTCGGTGCGGCGCTGCGGCGAG
>JAJUHR010000348.1 GCA_029267795.1 Planctomycetota bacterium | reverse complement strand
GCAGATCGCCTTTCACGAGACCCCCCTTTCCGACGCGGTCGAAGCCGAAATACGTGAAAAAGCCGCCAAGCTGGAAGAATTCTTCGACAGGATCATCAGCTGCCGCGTGGTGGTCGAATCGGCCCACAAACACCATCACCAGGGCCGGCTCTACGGCATCAAAATCCACCTGGTGGTCCCCGGCGAAGAGATTGTGGTGGACCGAGGGCATCACGACAAACACGCCCACGAGGACATCTACGTGGCCATCCGCGACGCCTTCGACGCGGTCAGACGCCTGCTGGAAGATTACGCCCGGCGTATGCGCGGCCAAGTCAAGACCCACGCCAGCGCATGGTCTCACGGGCACGTGGCAAGGATTTTTCCCGAAGAGGGCTACGGCTTTATTGCCTCTCCCGACGGCTTGGAAATCTACTTCCACCAGAACAGCGTCTTGCATCACGGGTTCGGCGACCTGCACGTGGGCGCCCCCGTGCTGTACGTGTCGGAAGAAGGAGAAAAAGGGCCTCAGGCCAGCTCCGTTCGGCTCGCAGACCCGCAACCCACTGAAGAGCTAGGCGAATGACCGATCCGGCTCGCCACCGAATCGAGCACGGACCTCCCAAGTTCAACAGCTAATCCCTACAAGGAGCCGCACCATGTCTACGAGTCACGTCGCCGTCTTCGATTCGACGCTGAACATCACCCACGAGTGGCTTCGCGATCTGACCCACGAAGGAAACCTCCGCGATCAATCCCAGGCTTACTCGATCCTGCGGGCGGTGTTGCACGCGCTGCGCGACCGCCTGATCCCCGACGAAGCGGTGAACCTGGGAGCCCAGTTGCCGATGCTGGTCCGGGGCTTCTACTACGAGGGTTGGAAGCCCTCAGCCACGCCCGTAAAAGATCGCAGCAAGCAGGGCTTCCTGGAAAGCATCGAGCAGACCCTTAGATCGATCGACGCCGAGCCTGCCGCCCGGGCGGTCTTCCGCCTGCTGGAGCGATACATCACCCCCGGAGAAATCGACGACATCCGCAAGATGCTCCCGAAAGAGATCCGCGACCTGTGGCCGTCGCCCACCGCCAAGGCGAGCTAGAGAGAGCCGCTCGCGATGACGCTGAACCCCAAGCGTCGGCGCCGCCGCGCCGAGCCCGCCGAGCGATGGGGTTATGCGCGGGCGTTGCGACGCCCCCCAACGGGCGCCCAAAGCCCTAACGACCCGCCGGTTCCCCACCCGCGACACCCCGGGGCTGCAGAAGCAGCGACAACCCTCCATACCCTTTCATCACCCGCGTCTTACCCAAGAAACGCACGGCCAGCCACAAAACTTTCATGCGCAACTATTGACCGCAACCCACGTCTACTTACAATGGCTTTCTTCGGTATGGATCGACGCGGCTTCAAGTTTTTCCTGTTCGTGGTGCTGCTGTTCACTTCCAGCGGCGCCGCCCAATTCCTTCACGACAACCTCGAACATGCCTCGGCACGTGGCGCAATTGCCGATCTATACGCTTGCCGCCCTGACGATCCCACGGAAGAAATCCTCTCCCCCCACAGCCTGCCTATCGCAGACCATAACACCCCCCGCCCTGTTCATGATTCCCACCCCGGCACCCCCCAAGATCGGGATCACTGCACCACCTGCCACATGTTGGCGTCAGCAGCGGGCTTGCCCAGCCTGCCCCCAACGGTGATCTGCCTCGACATCCCGACGGTCCTGCTGCTTCAGCATTACCCCCTAAACCTCCCTCAGGTCGACAGACTCGATTCCTCCGCAGCGAGAGCCCCACCCGTCTTCGCTTGACCCCTTTAGCGTTCGGCTAGCTCCTTGCCCTGTGTCGTGATCGAACCATCGGTCGGGATCAGACCCCGCGGGCGGTGACATTGGCTCAGCGGCGATCGCACCACGCCCCTCGGCCGCAGCACCACCACCGCGCCAACAGGAGGTTTCACGCGATGAAACCCTCGAATAACCGCTCGCGCCTAGCGTTCACCCTGATTGAACTGCTCGTGGCCATCGGCATCATCGGGGCGCTCACCGGCATGCTCCTGCCCGCCTTCGGCAAGGCCAAAACCGCCTCCCTGCGACTCAAGTGCCTCAGCAATATGCGCAACCTCGAAATCGCCCACTGGATGTACACCACCGACAACAAAGGCAGGTTCATCCAGGTCGGCCTGGCCCACGGCAGCGTCCACAGCGACGAGGGAACCGCCTGGATCAACACCCTCCAGCAGTACTACGGCTCCGAACTCCTGCACCGCTCCCCCATCGACCACAGCCCCCATTGGCCCATCGAGGAAGGCGGCCAGGGCGTCCCCGTGCCCGACTCCGGCGGCACGCAGTTCCGGCGCACCAGCTACGGGGTCAACAACTTCCTCGATCCCAACACTTGCCCCTGGGGCGGCCCTTACCACCTCGACAACGTCCGCGCCCCTGCCGCCACCGTGCACTTCGTCATCATGGCTTTCCAGGGCCCGTTCGCCGGCGCCGATCATCCCCACGTCGAGAACTGGAACAGCAACCCGCCCGTC
>JAJUHR010000252.1 GCA_029267795.1 Planctomycetota bacterium | reverse complement strand
GTATGATCTAGGGTTTTCCCCAACGTCGTTCTTGGTTGCTCTTGTTGGCAAATTCCATCCGGCCTAGCGGGGTGGCTCCGGGGAGCTCTCTGCGTTCGCGAAGGCTAGGATCGATCATGCTGTGCCAAGCCAGCAGCGGTTCGAGTTGTCAGTGCCAAAATGGCATTATTTAAGATTAAACAAATAAATATAAATATTTTAAAAATATATTACTGTAAAAAATTAATTTGTGGTATTCTGTTTGCAAAAACATTAAATGCAGTGTGGACTGCGCGAAGTGCTATGGGAGTGATCATCTCCCTCAAAAATGAGAAACGTTGCGGAGGAAGGGTATTGGCACTTCCGCACCATAGAGTCAAAATAAAAACAGCTTTTTTTGAGGAAAAAAGGAGTGTGCCATGTTACCGACATCACTACGAAGAAGGCCGGTGAGTTCGGACTACGAGAGCCCAGTTGACGCGTTTTTCAAGGACATTTTGGGGCGTTGGTGGACCGATACCATGGCGGAGTCCGCGGTCGGGGCCTACCCGGTGGATATCCGTGAGGATGACGAGCACATCTACGTCGATGCCGAGTTGCCCGGCTTCACTAAGGACCAGATCGAGGTGACCTTGGAGAAGGGGATGCTCCACATCACGGCGGAGCGCAAGGAAGACGAAGCCGCCAAGAAAGGGCAGCCCCATCTGACTGAGCGACGGTTCACCCGGGTGGCCCGCAGCTTCACGCTGCCGATCGCCGTGGATGAATCCAACGTTGATGCTAAGCTCTCCGATGGCGTCTTACGCCTGGTCCTAAACAAGCGTGAAGAAGTGAAGCCTCGGCGGATCACCGTGAAGTAAGGTTTGCGAGGTGGGGGCTGTGGACCCCGACGTGTCGCAGGGTCATTTACAGGATTTTCGACCAGGCCGCGGGTGCAGCCGCGGCTTTTTTTGCCTCTACGACGCGGGGGCCTGCTGCTTGCTGCCGGGGGCGGCGGCGTGAGTAAGGAAGGGTCAGGGTCGCAGGATGTGTTCCTGAAGGGCGACCGCCACGCCATCGTCGTCGTTGGAGGGGGCGGTGGTGTGGGCGGCTTGCCTGGTCTGCTCCCAGGCGTTAGCCAGGGCTACTCCCAGGCGTGCCCAGCGCAGCATGCCGATGTCGTTGGGGGCGTCGCCGATGGCCATCACCTGATCCTGCTGAACGCCATAGTGTGTTGCGGTCAGCCGCAATGCCGCGGCTTTGTCGACGTCGCGGTGGATGATCTGGAGCACATGGGGGTCGCTGATCGCAAAGCCCACGCTGCGGGAAAATTGTGCGTAGATGATGCGGCGGATGCTTTGCAGGCGCTGCGGGGGAGCCACGAGCATCAGCTTGGTGATCGGCAGGTGCAGGAAGGATTCCAAGGGTCCCACGTAGTCGGGCGGGAAGGTCTTGGCGGTCTCGATCTGCGGCTGTTCATGGGCGCGGTCGGTGTACCAGCGGTCGAGGATTTCCGCGTAGACGCCGACGTGCGGGTCTCGTCGCCGGGCCATCGTTGCGATCCGCTTGGCCAGCCGGGGTGGCAGGGGGCGGTGGTAGACGTGCAGGCGGCGGTGGGCGTCGTGGATCAGGGCCCCGTTGTAGTTGATCTGCAGTGTGTTTAAGCCGAGGCGTTCGTAGATCGCTCGGATGCCGCGTGGCGGTCGGGCTGAGGCAAGCACCACGCGGACGCCGCGGCGAGATACGGCTTTGACCGAGTCGATGACGGCTGGCGAGAGGGTTTTGTCGGAGCGGAGCAAAGTGCCGTCGATATCGATCGCGACCAATCGGATTTCGGGTCGGGGTGAGCTGTGTTTAGAGCGGCTGGGCGCGTGCAGCATGGGTGTGGTTTGCGATACGATCGTCATCACCTTGTCCGTGGCGCGTGTTGCCGGTAGGGCGCCGTTCGGGCGGTGATGGGATTGTATACCGAGGAGACGGGTTCAGTGGACGTTCGCGGAGCGACCCGGATGACCGCGCTGCCAGCCAACCCGACGCCACCTCACCCCGCCAATCGGTTGGGGTTGCAGTACCGGCTGGAAGCGGCCCGGCTGCCGTGGGCGGGGCCGATTTGGGATGTGCACACCCATCTTGAGGATGTCCCGGCTGCCCGGCGGTTTTTCGAGGTGGCGGAGCTGTTCGGCGTGGAGCGGGTCTGGTCGATGACGCAGTTGGAGCGGGTCGACGCGATCCGCGAAGCATTCGGGCAACGGGTGCGGTTTATCGCGGTGCCGAACTACGACGCGTCCGAGGACCCGCGGACGTTTACCACGGACTGGCTGCGGCGGATCGAGCGGTTCGCTGAGAAGGGTTGCCGGTTGTGCAAGTTTTGGGCGGCCCCTCGCGGGGTGGATTACAGCCCGGAACTGCGGCTAGACAGCCCGATCCGGCGGGAGGCGATGCGGCTGGCTCGATCCCTGGGGATGGCGTTCATGGTGCACGTGGGCGATCCGGACCTCTGGTTTGCCAGCAAATACCGGGACACAAACCGCTACGGCACGAAGGCGCAGCACCACGCGGTGTTGGAGCGGGTGCTCGACGATTTTGGGGATGTGCCGTTTATCGCGGCCCACTTGGCGGGCGATCCCGAGCATCTGGATCGGGTGCAGGGCTTGCTGGATCGGCACCGCAACCTTTACCTGGACACCTCGGCGACCAAGTGGATGGTCCGTGAGCTGAGCAAAAAGCCCGGGGAATTTCGCGAATTTTGCCAGCGGAACGCGGGGCGGGTGCTCTTTGGGAGCGATATCGTCGCGGAGGCTGCGGACCTGTCCTTCGATTTGTTCGCCAGCCGGTATTGGGCCTTGCGGACACTGTTGGAGACCGATTACGACGGCCCGAGCCCGATCGACGACCCTGACCTGTTGCTGGGGGACTCGGGCCTGAGCAAATCCCCGTCCCCGGAACCCCCGGAACCCCCGGCGGCGTGGCTTCGCGGGGCGAAGCTCGACACGGCGACACTGGGCAACGTTTATCGCGCGGCTGCGGAACAGTTGCTCGGGAACCTGTGAGGCGGCGGGGTGCGGGGGGGTAGCCGTTTTAGATCAACGCTTTGATCGCCTTGAGGGTGGCGTCGTAGTCGGGTTCTTTGGCGATTTCAGGCACGAGCTGGATGTACTGGATCGTGCCTTTCTTGTCGATCGCCATCACACAGCGGGCCAGCAGCCCCAGCTCTTTGATGTACAGGCCGTAGTTATTGCCGAAGGAGCGGTCTTTGTAGTCGGAAAGCGTGACGAGGTTCTTCGCGCCCGTGGCCCCGCACCAGCGTTTCTGGGCAAAGGGCAGGTCCATGCTGACGGTGAGCACGGCGACGCTATCGCCGAGCTTGCCGGCCTCGTCGTTGAACCGCTTGGTTTCCATGTCGCAGACGGGGGTGTCCAGCGAGGGGACGGAGGAGAGGAGGATCACTTTGCCCCGGTATTTGGCCAGGGTGACCTCGGACAGGTCGTTGGCGGTGAGTTTGAAGTCCGGAGCCTGCTGTCCGATGGCGACGGGGTTGCCAATCAGGGTGATCGGGTTGCCCTTAAAGGTGACCAAGCCTTTACGTTCGGCCATGATGACGGTCCTTTCTCCGGGTGGGGGGTTGGTTGGGGTGGCTCCAGCGTCTGGCAGACCGGGGTGGTGTGCTGCTGGAAAGGGCGGATTGTACGTCCTGTCGGCGCGGGAGCCAAGGGCG
>JAJUHR010000094.1 GCA_029267795.1 Planctomycetota bacterium | reverse complement strand
GGTGCTCGGCGGCCTGGGGGGTTTGCTCCTTCAACGCGGGCGCCGTCGTTCCGTTTGACGCTGGCCAAGCCCTAAGTAGATATGGAGAAAAGCGGATACGAAGACCCCCGCCTCCGATCGAGGGCGGGGGTCTCCCTTTTTCCTGCACCCCAACAGCCTCAATGAAAAGGGCCCATGGTCGGCCAGAGATGTATCGGAGCAGCAATCACCAATGGCTATCTCCCTCCAATGAAGAAAAATGTGGCCTTCAACTCAGCCCGTCCCGCGCAGAAACGGTTTGTCTCGTGTACTATTAACACGTCCGGCAGCGGGATAACCCCCGGCGAAGTGTGAGCAAGTCGATGGGAACGACGGCGTTACAGACTGGGATGCGGCTCCCGGAGGAGCTGGAAGCTGTACTGGCAGCTTGCCCGAGCGTGATGCTCCCGGAGAGCCTAACCCAACTGGTCGAACACGCCTATGGCGGGGTCGAGGACGGCTGGTACGATGTGGCGTACGACGTGCCGGGCAAGGGCCGCGTGATCGAGGCCCGTGTCTGTCGAGTCCGCAACGGGGTGTGTGCCAACTACACCGACCCCTACATGAGGCGGCGGGACCCGGACTGCATGGTCATCGCCGACGACCTGCCCACCAACAAACCCCGCTACGACTCGCGCTTCGGCTCGCAGTTCGAGGAACTGCGGCAGCAAACCTTCCAGTGGCTAAGCACCCAGGACCTGTGCCTGCTGCCCTTCATCGCCGGCCGCAAGGGCATGGGGATGGAGGCTCTGGCGGTGGCGCCCGCGAACGCCGGGTTTTTCATCTTCGCCCTGGCGCTGCTGCAAGGCATGCTCACGCCGGACAAGCTCTGGCCCGGGTTCAAACCCCAGGCGATCGTCTACGTCGCCCCACCCTTCCGCCACACGCACTTCGCGGGCAAGCAGATGGTGGTCCACAACCGGCGCGACGGCCTGCACGAGTTGTTCAGTTACAACCTGTACCCCGGCCCCAGCGCCAAAAAAGGCATCTACGGGATGCTGCTGACCATCGGCGAGCGCGAGGGCTGGGTGACCGCGCACTGTTCCACCGTCCAGGTGGTGACCCCCTACGACAACATCGTGACGATCATGCACGAGGGGGCCAGCGGCGGCGGCAAGAGCGAGATGCTCGAGCACATCCCCCGCAAGTACGACGGGACGTTGCTGCTGGGGCGGAACATCGTCACGGGCGAAGACCGGCACCTGGTGCTGCCCCGCACCTGCGAGCTTAGGCCGGTGACCGACGACATGGCCCTGTGCCACCCCTCGCTGCAGGGCAACGACGGCAAGCTGACCGTCCAGGACGCCGAGGACGCCTGGTTCATCCGCGTCAACCACATCAATCAGTACGGCACCGACCCGCACCTGGAAAAGCTGACGATCAAGCCGCCGGAGCCGCTGCTGTTCTTGAGCATCGACGCCGTGCCCAACAGCACGGCCCTGATCTGGGAACATGTGGAGGACGCCCCGGGTAAACCGTGTTCGAACCCGCGGGTGGTGCTGCCGCGACGGGCGGTCCCGAACGTGGTGGACGGTCCGGTGACGGTGGACATCCGCAGCTTCGGCGTACGCACCCCCCCTTGCACGGCGGACCACCCCAGCTACGGCATCCTTGGGTTCTTCCATATCCTCCCGCCGGCGCTGGCGTGGCTGTGGCGGCTCACGGCCCCGCGCGGGTACGACAACCCCAGCATTGTGCAGTCCGAGGGGATGAGCTCCGAGGGCGTCGGGTCCTACTGGCCGTTCGCCACCGGCCGGCGGGTCGACCAGGCCAACCTCCTACTGCAGCAGATCGAGCGCACCGCCAAGACGCTGTACATCCTCACCCCGAACCAGTACGTGGGTGCGTGGAAAGTCGGCTTCATGCCGCAGCACCTGACGCGCGAGTACCTGGCTCGCCGCGGCAGCGCCCGCATGCGGCCCGACCAGTTGGAGGTCTCCCGCTGCCCGTTGCTGGGCTACAGCCCCAAGTCGTTGCTGATCGAGGGCACCACCATCCCGCCGGTGTTCCTGCGGGTGCATCTGCAGAAGGAAGTCGGCGAACCGGCCTACGACCGGGGGGCAGCGATCCTCACCGACTTCTTCCATAAGCAGCTAGAGAAGTTCCTCGAGCCCGACCTGCTGCCGCTGGGCCAGCGGATCATCGAGTGCTGCCTGTCGAACGGCGACGTGGAAGACTACGCCGACTTGATCCCCGTCGGTTGATCACGCATCACGATCGGCCTTCGGTAAGGCGGGCCAAAGGCCCGCCCTACGACTCCGCGGCTTGTCGGGCTTACGAAGCCCTCATGCGGCTCACCGCGGCCTCGAAGACCTTCCCACGGCGCACCCGGCGGATCGTGAACTCCAGCTCGCCCTCGCGGTACACATCGCCGGGCTTGGGCATGCGGTCGAGGCGCTGCCGCAGCCAAGCGTCCACATTGTTGTGCCAGTCGGAAACCGACTGCTGCGTCTGCCGCATCAGGTCCGCCACCGGCACGCCGCCGCCCACCATCCACACGCCGCCGCTGAGCTGGTGGAGCATCCGCGGCAGGCGGTCAAACTCATCCTCGACGTCGCCGACCAGCTCTTCGACCAAGTCCTCCATTGTGATGAACCCGACCGTCTTGCCGTGCTTGTCGCGCACGATCGCCAAGTGGATGTGCTGGTCCACGAAGGTCCGCAGCAGGTCGGCGGCGGAATCGTCCGGGGAGGCGAAGTGGATCGGCCGGATGATGCCGCGCAAGGTCGGATCGGCCGGGTTGGTGCGCATGTAGTAGACCATCTCTTTGAAGTTGATATAACCCACCACGCGGTCATGGTCGCTGTTTTCGCAGACGGGGAAACGCGTGTGGGAGTCGATATGGGCCGTGGCAATCGCGTCCATCAGGGTCTGCGTGGTAGACAGGAACGAGACCTGCTCGACCGGCAGCATCACCTGGCGCACCCGCAACATCGACAAGCGGGTCGCGGCCTTGATGATCCGTTCCTGGTGGGGCCCAATCTGATTAGACAGCCGCGCCAGGCCGGCCAAGGTCGCGATCTCGTCCACGGTGCTCATGCCCGTGCGCCGGGAGCGGTCCGACTCCAGCGGGCGGTTGATCACCTGGATCAGCCGCAGGACCGGCGTCGTCACGCGGACCGCGGTGCTCAGGGGCGCAGCGATCACCACCGCCAACTCCCGGTTGAACCGAACGCCTAGGGTCTTGGGCAGGATCTCCGTGAACTGCAGCATCAGGAACGTGAACACCAGCGAGAAGACCCACAGCCAGTCATCCCCGAAGATGCTGTTGAACTGGGCCCCGGCCACGGAGGCCCCGATCGTGTGGGCCGCGGTGTTCAGGATCAGGATGACGGCGATCGGCCGATCGATATTCGCCTTGAACCCCTGCCAGATCTGCGCCAGCCGGGGGCGGGTGATGGCGATCTCCGCGGTCTGGCTGGGCGTGAGGCTCAGCAGGGTCGCTTCCATCAGCGAGCAGAGAAACGAGATAGTCAATGCCACCAGGACACTGGTCAGAAATAAGATCATCAGATACTCCTCAGCCGTCAGCCACTTGGCCTCGCTCCGCCGCCGCCCTTGGTAGACGCTGCAGCGGCAGGAACGGGTAAGCGTCAGGAAACCACAGGATCGTATATCTCCCTGCGCAGACGAGCGTTAACCCCAGATCAAGGCAAACCCGTCACAACCTCGCCATTTTTAAGGCCACTGTGGCTGCGGCGACTTTCACGGCTCATTCTAAAACCGCTGGCCGGGCTAGACCAACCCTTGGCAGAATAGCGCTGGCGGGCTGCACCGACACGTCAGAACCGCTCAAACGTTGTTCGCCTAGGCTATATCGCGATGAAATGCAGCGTGGCTGTGGTGAAGCGAAACCGGTGTCGGAGCATTGCTGCAGCCGACCCTGTCATCCGCACTCGGAAGTTAGCCCCCCCCATGAATCATGGGGGGCTAAATCCGGGGGCTAAATCCTGCCCGTGGTGCTGCGGACCACCGAGCAACTGCCGCAGCCACACAACATCCCGAAGGCCCGCAGAGACGGAGGGTGGCGTATGTGTTTGCGCTCCAGCCGCCAACACCGAGTCGATCACCCGCTGTTCCAGAGGCCCCAGTACTGCTGCATGACGCTGATCATTTGTTGGAACTGGTCGAAGTCCAGGGGTTTGACCAAATAACTGTTGGCGTGGAGCTGGTACGCGCGGGCGCGGTCACTGGCGGCGTCCGAGGTTGTCAAGACCACCACCGGGATCCGCCGCAGCTGCTCGTCCTGCTTGATCTCCGCGAGCACCTCGTGCCCGTCCATCTTGGGCAGCTTCAGATCCAGGAGGATCACGTCTGGCGTCGGGCGGTCCTTGTAAGGCCCCTGCTGGCGCAGGTACGCCAAGGCCTGGGCGCCGTCACTGACGTGCTCGACCACGGTTTCGGACCTCTGGCGAATCAACGTCCGACGGATCAGTTCAGCGTGATCAAGGTCGTCCTCGATGAGCAAATAGGTGAACTTCGCTTGCATACCCCCCTGCTTTCACCCCGGTTCATACCCGACGGATCCTCGTCAATCCTCCACACAGTCAGGCAGTCAGGCAACCATACGGATCGCGGATTGGCCCGCCAGCGGGAAGGCGATCCAAACCGCTGTCCCGGGGCCCGGTTGGCTGACCTGCGGGGAGTCGACGGGCGATTCGATCCAACACCGGCCGCCGTGCACCTCCAACACCCGCCGGACGATCGCCAGGCCGACCCCGGTGCCGGGCACGCTGGTGTCCAGCCTCTGGAACAGGCCGAAGACCTTGTCCTGATACTCCTTGGGTACCCCCGCCCCGTAGTCGCGGACGAAATACCGGACCTCCCCGTCGCGGACCAAGCCCCCGACCTCGATCACCGGCTCGGGGTTGGAGCAGCCGTAGTTGATCGCGTTAACGAGCAGGTTTTCAAACACCTCACGCAGTCGGACCGCGTCCGCGCGCACCATGGGCATGTCGGGCTGGATCCGCACCTGCACCGCCTTTTCCTGGAACCGTGGGTACATTTCATTGACTAACGACCGCACCAGCTCGGCGACGTCGACGTCTCTCTGCTCGTTGTGGATCCGGCCGATCCGGCTCAAGTCCAGCAGGTTGTCGATCGTCAGGCGCATGCGGGTGGCGGCCCCCTGAATCCGCTGGGCGGAGTTGAATGCCTCGCTCACGCGGCCTTGGGACACTTCCTCTCGCAGATAACTCAGGTAACCCAGGATCGTCACGATCGGGCTTTTCAGGTCGTGGGAGATCGTGTACACAAACCGCTCCATCTCCTGGTTCTTCTGCTGCAATTCGGCGTTGGCCCGCTCCAGGGCCTCTTGAGCGTGCTTGGCCTTGGTGATGTCGTTGTGAAGCGACACGAAGCCCTGGAGGACGCCGAAGTCATCCTGGACCGGCGCGACGGTCAGGTTCGCCACGTACAACCGGCCGCTCTTATGCCGGTTGATGACCTCCCCAGACCACACCTCGCCGGTGAGCACCGTCTGCCACATGCGGGTGTAAAACTCTCGCGGCTGCTTGTCGCTCTGGAGGATGCTGGGGGTGCGGCCGAGCGCCTCCGCAGCGGTGTACCCAGTCAGGCGGGTAAAGGCGGGGTTGACGTATTCGACCCGGCCTTGGGTGTCGGTGATGATGATGGCTTCGCCCGCGGATTCGATGCCCCGGACCAGCCGCCGCAGCTCGTACTCGGTCCGGTTGCGGGCGGTGACGTCGGACACGGAACCCGCCATGCGGATCATCCGGCCCGAAGCGTCCCACACGGCCTGCCCCCGGGCCCGGAACCAGCGGTACTCACCCGACTTGGTCTTCAGGCGAAATTCGGTGTCGAAGGGGACCCGCCGGAACACGTGGGCCTTCAAGGCGGCCAGCGTCTTTTCACGGTCCTCCGAATGCAATCGCGACTCGAAGACTTGGAACGTGTTCTCCAGCTCGTGGTCCTGATAACCGATCAGCTGTTTAAACCGCGGGGAGTAATACATCTCCTTGGTTTGGGCGTTCCAGTCCCACACGCCATCTGCGGACCCCCGGACCGCCAGGGCGAACCGCTCCTGGCTGGCTTGCAAGGCCAGGGCCTTGGCCCGCGCAGCGGTGGCCAGGTGGGTGGTCGCCCCAAGCAACAACGACCACAACGATCCGACCCACAGCACGATAGTCGGAGCGGCGGTGGCGTGCTCAGCCAGCACTTGGGCACCGGGCCAGAGGCGGACCACGAGGGAAACCGATCCGAGTTGGACAAGCCTCGCGCGTCCCCACCGCAGGGCGCGCTCGCTTCCGGGCTCCTGGTAGGCGTAGAGCACCTTGCCCCCGATGGCGACGTCGACCGCGTACAACGGCGCGGCCCGCTCCCGGATCGTACGCACCAGCCGATCGAAGCGGTACAGCCCACAAACAAACCCGTCGAACCGGCCGCCTACGAAAAGAGGGGCGGCGATCAGAAAGCCCCTGACCGCTGGCGTTCGATCGGGGTAGGGTGCCACGGCCGGCCGATGGCGATCGCGCGCCGCTTCGAGCGCGACCTTGCAGCTTGGATCGTCCTTCAATGACACGCCCAGGCCGTATGCGCCGTCACCCGTCGGGACCGCCCAGCAAATCCGCAGCGAGGGATCGAGATACAACAAGGCTTGCACACCGGAGAAGCGGCTTGCGTAGAGCTGCGCCTCGGTCTCCCACTCCTGGCGGGGCAAGCCCCCGCTCAACCCCCACTGGCGAGCCATGTGTTCCAACAGCCCACTTTGGCCCTCGACGAACGACTCAAGCTGATTCACGAAGGCGTTGAGGCTGACTTCGGTAGACAGGTGCGCCCACCTCGACTCACGGGACTTTAAAAAAAACCAGAGCACCACGGTGGCGAGAATGCCCACGCCTCCGATCGCCACAGGCAGCCACCCATAATGCGCTACGGCCCCATGAGCACGCGGTCCTTTCCCCCAGCAAGGCCCGCACCGAGGTCTTCGGCAATTTTTCCGCATCTGCGCCGCCTTACCCGCGAGGTGCGTATTCCCGATTGTTTTTCGGATATTTCTCCTCT
>JAJUHR010000219.1 GCA_029267795.1 Planctomycetota bacterium | reverse complement strand
TCTTCACTCCGGTCGGGGGTGACGCCGTGGCACGCGGCGAGCAGGGTGGCCCAAAGGTGCCTGCAGAACGACCCTTCGGCAAATTGGGGGCAGGTACAGTGCGCTGTGGCTGCCCCGCCAAGCCGGTGGACAGTCACCGTATGGGTTTGCTGGCCCTGGACTTGGGCGCGGATCAAGTCGCCATCCTGCGGGGGCAGGGGCTGGACCCGGCCGGCTTCGTAGTACGACCGCCCGCGCATGCGCTCGCTGCTAGAAAAGTAGGGTGCCCAGGCGGCAAGCAGTGACATACGGATGTACCCCGAAGCGAACCTCGAACCAGTCGAGCGGGCTCCCAGCCATTCCGTTCATTCCAACCCGTGGGCGTTTCCGCTCTGTTCGCGTGCGGTAAGGGCGGGCCGGCGGGCGGTTCTAGGAGCGCGCAACAAGTCATTGTAACCTCAAGAGGGTTTGGGTGTATCGGTCCAGCAAGGCCGAGCCATCCGGCCTTTTTTTGTTTAAGCTCTGCTCCAGACGTCGTTAGGCTGCGTTAAGCTTTGAGGGGTTGTTTCAGGGGAGCGGTAGGGGTCGTTGGTGGAGGTCGGTGAGCAGCATGACCGCTGCGGAAATGGTGGTTGGGTCGGTTTGGGTTGTTGCGGCGCTGACGGCGCTGGTGGTTGTGGTGCGCCGGGGGTTTTTAGGCCGACGGGCGTTTATAGCAGCCCCACCCCGGGCGGTGGGTTTGGTGTTGCTCGATCTGGTGGTGGCGTTTCTCCTGTTCCTGATCGGTAGCACCATTCACGACCTGGTGACGCGGCGATTCCTGGCCCCGGGAAGCACAGGTCCGTTGGAGGCCGGTGGTTCGGCGGGGGTGGTTCAGCTCTACCAGGCGGTGCTGGGGCAGGTGTTGGGTCAGTTGCCGGTGGTGGTCTATCTGGGGTGGCGGGCGAAGGGGCGTCGCCACGGCTGGAAGATCCTGGGGTTGGCGCCCCGTAGCATCGATCGCGACGTGCCCGCAGGGGTGCTGGGGTTTCTTGTCGCGCTGCCCCTGGTGATGGGGACCATGGTGTTGGTCGTGGCTGTGTGCCGGTGGCTGGGGTGGGTCGTGCCACAGTACGGTCACGAACTGCTGGTGACGCTGAGCCGGTCGGAATCGGGTTGGGTGACGTTGGGGCTGATCGCCTCGGCGGTTTTGGTGGCGCCGGTGCTGGAAGAGGCGGTATTTCGGGGGTTGGTGCAGACCGTGCTGCTGGAGACGTTTGGGGCGTCGTGGCGGTGGCGGATCGTGACGTTCTCAGCCGCTACGTTCGCGCTGGTACACACGGGTCAAGCCTGGCAGAGCCTTCCGGGGCTGTGGGTTCTGGGGATGGTGCTGGGCTGGCTTTACGAGCGGACGGGGAGCCTGCTTCCGGGGGTGATCGTGCACGGGGCGTTCAACGCGTGGAACGTGGCGATCGTGCTTTGGTTAAGCAGCAGTAGCTGACCTAAGAACGCGGACCCCAAGCGACTCGATCCAGCATCGCTCCTACAACTGGTATAACTTCTGGCTTGCCGCGGGTCTCTGCCTATGTTCAGGGCTTGGTGACGAGCCGCGACGGTGTGGCAGGGTGGTCCGCGCCCGAATCAGGTGCTGGCCGCCGTTGCTCACCCGCGAGGCTTGTCTGTGGGTAGGGCCCGTAACGTCACGACCAGGGAGTGTGGCAAGATGCGCATCACTTTGCCAGATGGCAGTATCAGGGAATATTCGCAGCCGGTGACCGCGGGGCAGATCGCCGCGGAAATCGGGCCGGGGCTGGCCAAGGCGGCGATCGGGGCGAAGGCGAACGGGCAACTGGTAGACCTGAATCGGCCCATCGACCGCGACGCGGCCGTGCAGATCGTCACCAAGCCGCGGGTGGGCAAGGACGGCCGCAGCAAGGACGATCCCAGCCCGGACGCCCTGTATCTGCTGCGGCACTCGTGCGCGCACGTGATGGCGGAGGCGATCTGCCGGCTGTGGCCCGCGGCGCAGCTGGCGTACGGGCCGCCGCTGGAGAACGGGTTTTACTACGACATCTCGCTGGACGAGCCGATCAGCTCGCAGGATTTCACCCGGATCGAGCAGGAGATGGCCAAGATCGTCGCGGAGGACCGGCCGTTCAAGCGGTACGAGTTGCCGCCGGACCAGGGCCTAAGCAAGCTGCAGGCCGAGGCGAACAAGTACAAGGTGGACAACGCCCGGAGGGCGCTGGAGGCGGGGGCGGGGGCGCTGTCGTGGTATGTCACCGGCGAGCGCGGCCGGGACTGGGAAGACCTGTGCATGGGGCCGCACCTGCCGTCGACCGGCCACATCAGCGCGTTCAAGGTGATGAGCGTCGCCAGCAGCCACTGGCACGGGGACGTGACCTCGGACCGGTTCCAGCGGGTGTACGGGACGGCGTTCTTCACCCAGGCCGACCTGGATCATCACCTAAAGCAACTGGAAGAAGCGAAACAGCGCGACCACAGGGTGATCGGGCAGAAGCTGGGGCTGTTCGCGATCGACGAGCAGGTGGGGCAGGGGCTGATCCTGTGGAAGCCGCGCGGGGCGATGGTGCGGACGCTGCTGCAGGAGTTCCTGCAAAAGGAGCTGTTCCGGCGGGGGTACGAGGTGGTGTACACGCCGCACATCGGCAAGATCGACCTGTACAAGACCAGCGGGCACTACCCGTACTACTCGGACAGCCAATTCCCGCCGATCAAGATGCGCAACGGGGAGGAGGAGTATCTGCTGAAGCCGATGAACTGCCCGCACCACATCAAGATTTACGCTAGCGAGCCGCGGAGCTACCGCGACCTGCCGCTGCGGCTGGCGGAGTTCGGCACGGTGTACCGGTTCGAGCAGTCGGGCGAGCTGACGGGCATGACGCGGGTGCGCGGGTTCACGCAGGACGATGCGCACATCTTCTGCACGCCGGAGCAGGTCAAGGGCGAGTTCCGCACCACGGTGGAGCTGGTGCAGTTCGTGTTCCGGCGGTTCGGGTTCGACGACGTGTCGATCCGGCTATCGCTGCGCGACCCGGGGGGCGACAAGTATGCGGGCGATCCGGCCCTGTGGGACCGGGCCGAGAGCGAGCTGCGCGACGTGCTGCGGGAGATGAACGCCTCGTTCACGGAGGAGCGCGGCGAGGCGGCGTTCTACGGCCCGAAGGTGGATTTTATCGTGCGGGACGTGATCGGCCGCAAGTGGCAGCTCGGGACCGTGCAGCTGGACTACAACCTGCCGCAGCGGTTCGGGTTGGAATACATCGGGGCGGACAACCAGCACCACCAGCCGGTGATGATCCACCGCGCGCCCTTTGGGAGCATGGAGCGGTTCATGGCGATCCTGATCGAGCACTACGCGGGGGCGTTCCCGCTGTGGATCGCGCCGGAGCAGGTGCGCGTGCTGCCGATCAGCGACAAGTTCGACGCGTACGGCCAGCGGGTGCTGCAGGCCCTGCGAGGGGCGGGGTTCCGCGCGACGCTGGACGATTCGGGCGACCGGGTTCAGGCGAAGATCCGCGTGGCTCAGGAGGCCAAGGTGCCGTACATGCTGGTGGTGGGGGGGCGGGACGAACAGGCCGGGACGGTGGCGGTGCGGGACCGGTCACGCGGGGACCTGGGCGCGATGCCGCTGGAGCGGTTTATCGAGCAGGCGCGGGTGGAGGTCGAAAGCTGCGGGGAGCAGTGCGTGACGGTGTGAGGGGGTAGCCGTTGAGGGGTGGCTATTGCCCCACTGTTTTCTCGCTAAAGATCTCGGCCAGGAACAGCTTCAGGTGTTGCCAGGAGCGGCGGTCGGCGTCGGCGTTGTAAGCGACGCCGTGGACGCCGTATTGATCGGCGGCCGGGTTGGTGAACCCGTGCATCGCCCGGCCATAGGAGATCATCTGCCAGTCGACGCCGGAGTTTCGCATCGCCTCGATGAATTTGCTGACCCGCTCGGGCAGCAGCAGGGGGTCATCGGCGCCGTGGCCGATGAATATTTTCGCTTTGATCGGCGGGGTGTGCTCGAGCGACGGCGGGGGCAGGCTGCTGTGGAAGGCCGCCACGCCGCGCAGGTCAGCCCCGCTGTAAGCCAGCTCCAAGGCCACGTTGCCGCCCATGCAATACCCCATCGCGGCCAGCCGGCTTCGGTCGAC
>JAJUHR010000004.1 GCA_029267795.1 Planctomycetota bacterium | reverse complement strand
GGAACGGTTGTACTTAAACCACGCTTGGCAGGTGCCCTCCGAGCTGACCATGCAAGGGCCCAGGGGGTTGATCGGGGTGCACGCGGTGCCGAAGAGCTTGCAATCGTGTGGGGTGGCCACGCCTCGGATCACCTGTCCGCAGATGCAGCCGGGGTGTTCCTGGTCCGAGGGCGGGGTTAGGCCGAAACGGTGTACGGCGTCGAACTGCCGAAAACGCTGGCGCAATCCCAGCCCGCTGTGGGGGATGGCCCCCAGGCCGCGCCATCGGGCCTCGACGGGTTCGAAGACCTCGGAGAGCACAGCCTGGGCTTTTCGGTTGCCGCCTTGGCGAACCGCTTCGGGGTATTGGTTGACCAGTTCGCAGCGACCGGCCCGCACCATCTCGGTCAAGCGAGCCAACCCCGCGGCCATGTTCAACTCTTCGAACCCGGTGATCACGCAAGGCAGGCCGTAGCGCTCAACGATGGGGCGGTACGACTCCGGGCCGATGATCACCGACACGTGGCCGGGGCAGAGGAAGCCGTCGAGGTTGACCTGCCCGCTGTCCAACAGGCCGGTCATGGCCGGGATCACGCGTTTGTGGCTGGAAAGCACGCTGAAGTTGTCCAGGTTTTCCCGCTGCGCCTGCAGCACCGCGGCCGCGGTGGCCGGGGCCGTGGTCTCGAAGCCGACCGCCGCGAAGACGACTTGCCGGTCGGGTTGCGCCCGGGCCCATTTCACCGCGTCGGTGGAGCTGTAGACGGCGCGGACGTCGGCGCCGCCGCCACGGGCTTTCTCCAAGCTTCCGCGGCGGCCAGGCACCCGCATCATGTCGCCGTAGGTACATAGCGTCACTTCACGGTGCGACGCCAGGTCGATCATCAGGTCGATGTCTCCCTGTGCGGTGACACACACGGGGCACCCCGGGCCGCTCAGCAGGGTCACGTTCTGCGGCATCAGGCTGTGGAGCCCGCTTCGGAACGCACTCATCGTGTGCGTGCCGCATACCTCCATGAAGGTGACCCGGCGTCCGATCCCCGCTGCCGCTCCGTGGAGCCGGTCGATCGCTTCGTGAACGTCGATTTGCTGTCGAACCATGACCCGCTCTCCTGGGCAAGCTGTAGTAGAGTCGTGTGAGCTTACGTTCGCTCGGGTTGTGGCCCTTGAAATTCTTCGAGGTCTTCAAGGACGGTCCAGGTCCGGAACGCGTCCTCGGGCTCCAGACGCTGGATCGCGAAACCCGCGTGGATCAGCACCCAGTCGCCTATCTTGGCCTCCGGGGTCAGCAGGGTGTTGATCGGGATGCGGTTCCCGTGCAGATCGGCTACCGCTTCGTCGCCGTTGAGCTCGACCAACTTGGCGGGGACTGCGAGGCACATGGTTTCACCTATGCAGATATTCTAGGGTAGGTCATTGAATCGCTCATTAACGCCGTCGTTCTTATGGGGTGGTCGAGCGGCAGCATGAACCCATGGCCAGGCGTTGGGTCGCAACGGCTGCCTGCCCCAGAGACAACCCGCCATCGTTCGGCGGCACTTGGCGGTGCCTGAAAACCCTCAAGCCCCGCCGGAGCAAGTGGGTGGTCAATCGTTCCGTGATCCGCTGGTTGCAAAAGACCCCGCCGGAGAGCGCGACGCCGTCGATGCCGGTGCCCGCAGCCGCCTCACCAGCCGCGTCCGCCCAGGCCAGGGCCATCTGTTCATGGATCAGCGCGGCCAGGTATGGCAGGGGTACTCCCAAGCATTTCGCGTCGAGCAGGCGCAGGACTAGTGGGGAAAAGTCGATCTGACGCAGCCCGGGGGTCAGCGGGTCGTCGCGGATCTCAAACCATGGCCTGTTCTCGATTGCCTCGGGGGGCACTTGGCTGGCGCAGGCCTCCAAGGCCAACCCCGCCTGGGCTTCGAACTGGTTGTAGTGGCACAAGCCCAGCAGCGACGCCATGCCGTCCAACACGCGGCCGGCGCTGCTGCTGAGTGATCCGTTGACCCGGCGTTGGATCATGGTCGTGAAGACCTGCCGCTCACGTGGATCGTGCACGAGCGACCTGGCAGCGGGGTGTTCCCCAAAGTCGTCGCCCAAGGCCAGGTGGAGCAGAGCCAGGGCGCTCCTGCGGGTATCCTTGGCCGCGGCATCGCCGCCGGGTAGGACCAGGGGGCGCAGCCGGGCCAACCTCTCGAAGCTGGCTCCGTCGACCCGCAGCAGCTCGCCGCCCCACGATGTGCCATCGGTGCCGTAGCCAACCCCGTCGCAGACCACGCAGAGAGTCGGCCCGGTGATCCCGTGCTCCGCCATGACGGCAGCCGCGTGGGCGTGATGGTGCTGGACCTCCACCAGAGGGCAGCCCAACTTTGGGGCCAGCGCCTTGGCATGAGCGGTGCTGAGATAGAGGGGGTGTAAATCGCAGGCGATCCAACGCGACTCAACGCCGAATAGGTCGCACAGGTCGCCGATCGTTTTTTTGAAGTGATCCAGCGTGAGCGGGTGGGTCAGCTCTCCCAGGTGCTGACTCAGGATCGCTTCCCCGTTTCGGACGACAGCCACGGTGTTTTTCAATTCGCCGCCCAGGCACACGCCCGGCAGATCGCTCGGATAGGGCAGCGGCAGGGCCCCCGGAGCGTAACCACGCGCCCGGCGGACCGGTAAGGGATCGCCCGCTCCCATGTCGATCCAAACCGAATCGTCCACGGGTCGCTGGATCGGGCGGTCGTGCCACAGGATCGCATCGCACATGTCCCCCAGTCGAGCCACGGCCTCCTGGTTGTCGATCACCAGGGGCGCGTCCGTGGGATTGGCGCTGGTCATTACCAGTGACCCGAATCGGCCCGAGGCTCTTGTAAACAGCAGGTGCTGGATGGGGGTGTAGGGCAGCATCACCCCGACGCGATGGTTCTGGGGGGCGACCGCAGGTGCGATAGCCGCGTCCTTCCGCCGCGTCGCGAGCACGACCGGGCACTGCGGCCCGTTCATCAGCTGAATCGCTCGGTCGCTTAAGTGCGCCAAGCCCCGGGCTTGTTCTACTGAGGCGCACATCACGGCGAACGGCTTGGCATCCCGGTGTTTAAGACGCCGCAGTCGCGACACTGCCTGTTCGTCGTCGCTGCGGACCGCCAGATGAAATCCCCCCAGGCCCTTGATCGCGGCGATCTGCCCCCGGACGAGCCGATCGACCGACTCGTCGATGGGGTCCCCGGGCAACGCTTTCCCCTTGGGGTCGACCAGCTCCAACCGAGGCCCGCATTCGTGGCACGCGATCGGCTGCGCGTGAAACCGGCGATCGGTCGGGTCGGTGTATTCACTGCGGCAGCGCTGGCACATCTCGAACAAGACCATGGCGGTGTTCGGTCGATCGTAAGGCACGCGCCGGATGATGCTGTAACGCGGTCCGCAGTTGGTGCAATTGATCAGCCCGTAGCCGAACCGCCGATCCGTCGGATCGTTCAACTCGGCCAGGCATTGATCGCACACCGCGGTATCGACCGTCACTTGGGAAGAAGGCGGCGCATCAGGAGAGCTGGCTTGGATCACAAAGCCCGAGTCGCCGCCCAAGGCGGGTACGGGTTGGCTGGTGACGGAGTCGAAGCGAGCCAGCGCGGGCTGTTCAGCGAGCAGCGCCCGTGAAAAACCCTCGATTTGAGCGGCGGTTCCTTCGGCCTCGATCGTCACGCCCGCGCTGTCGTTACGAACGAATCCGCAGACGCGGCAGGCCTGTGCCAGTCGATACACGAAAGGGCGCAAACCGACCCCCTGGACTTGCCCTCGAAGGTGCCAGCGGCGGCGCACCCTCGATTGGTCCGGGTCGTATGGGGGGTAGGGCATGGCTGATTCCCCCTGGCAGGTCTTGAAGCGACAATCGCGCGGTTGTGACGAACCTTAAAGCAAACTAGGGCCGTTAGGAAGCAGCCTCGCCGCCGTGTCCCGACCCACCTCACATTTTACTCATTCAAAACCCGCTCTAGGCCATAAAGATGTGTCGACGCTTCCGCGGCGGATGGCTTGGGCCCAGCTCAGCGATGCCCCGGTTTTTGTGGGTCCGGACCTGCCCGGACATCATGGTGGTTCGGATTGGGCCGTGGTGTCGCTCCGCTTCACCACAGCCGCCTAAGTTTCGGTCCATCCCTCACCCCGGCCCTTTCCCGATCCGAGAGAGGGGATGGGAAGCTGCCTCTAGCCCTATGCCGTCGCGCGGGGCGGGGAGTTCTCCGGCGTCCGAGCCCATGCTTTCTCCGCTTCCAGGATTGTCAGCGTGGTCTTGAGCACCGCGTCGGGGTTGAGGGAGATGCTATCGATGCCTTGCTCGACCAGAAAGGCCGCGAAATCCGGGTAATCGCTGGGCGCCTGGCCGCAGATGCCGATCTTGCGTCTCTTGGCCTTGGCCGCGCGGATCACCTGGGCGATCATAGCTTTGACGGCCGGGTTCCGCTCGTCGAACACGTGGGCGACGATCTCCGAATCGCGGTCGACACCCAGCACCAGTTGCGTCAGGTCATTGGAGCCGATGGAAAACCCATCGAAAATTTCCGCGAATTCCTCGGCACACACCACGTTGCTGGGGATCTCACACATCACGTAGACCTCCAGGTCGCTCTCGCCACGCCTGAGCCCGTGCCTGGCCATCTCCGCCTGCACCAACCTGCCTTCCTCCACCGTTCGGCAGAAGGGGACCATGATCTTTAGGTTCCTCAGCCCCATCTCATCCCGCACCTTTTTCATGGCGCGACACTCCAAGGCAAAGGCGTCGCGATATCGGGGGTTGTAGTACCGCGAGGCCCCGCGGAACCCCAGCATCGGGTTTTCCTCCACCGGCTCGTACTTGCGGCCACCGACGAGGTTGGCGTATTCGTTCGTCTTGAAGTCGCTCAGTCGGACGATGACGTCCTTGGGGTAAAACGCGGCCGCGATCATCCCCACGCCCTGCGCGAGCTTGTCGACGAAAAACTCGGGCTTGTCGGCATACCCGGCCGTCAATTGATCGATCTGCGCCTTGACCTGGGGGTCTTCGATCCGTTCGTACTCGAGCAAGGCCATGGGGTGGACCTTGATGTAGTTCGTGACAATAAATTCTTCCCGCGCCAGCCCGACGCCGTCGTTAGGCGTAAACGAAAGGTGGAACACCTCCGCCGGGTTGCCCACGTTCATCATCACCCGGGTCCGGGGTCGCGGCAGGTCTTTGACGTCAACATGCTTGACGTTGAACCTCAACAACCCATCGTAAACGTAGCCCACGTCGCCTTTGGCACACGAAACGGTGACGTTCTGTCCCGTACGGACCGCCGTGGTGCCCGTCTCGGTGCCGACGATGGCCGGCAGCCCCAACTCTCGGCTTACGATCGCCGCGTGGCAGGTGCGCCCCCCGCGGTTGGTCACGATCCCTGCCGCTTTTTTCATCAGCGGCTCCCAGTCGGGGTCCGTCTTGTCGGTGACGAGGATCTCGCCGTCTCGGAATTCCTTTAGCTGGGCTACGCTTTGAATCACCCGCGCCGGCCCGCGGCCGATCTTCTCTCCCACGCTGCGCCCGGTGGCGAGCACACGCCCTTCTTGTTCTAGGGAATAGATGTCGATGCGGTCGACGGTTTTTTGGGACTGAACGGTTTCGGGGCGCGCCTGAACCACAAAGAGCTCCCCGGTCCTGCCGTCCTTGGCCCATTCCATGTCCATCGGGGTGGGCGTGCCGCGTTTGGCGCTATAGTGCTCTTCGATGAGCGCCGCCCAGCGACTCAAGGTCAAAATATCTTCGTCGTCGAGGGCGAACCGCCCGCGGTCCGCCGGCGGCACCGGCACGTTCCGGGTCATCCGTCCCCCGCCCGTGTCGTACACCAGCTTGAATTCCTTGGTGCCCAGGGTCTTCTGCAAGATCGGCCGACACCCCGATTTCAGCGTGGGCTTGAACACGATGTACTCGTCCGGGTTGACCGACCCTTGGACGACGTTCTCGCCCAGCCCGTACGCGGCGTCGATCACGACGACGTCGCGGAATCCCGTTTCGGTGTCGATCGAGAACATCACCCCCGACGCCGCCAAGTCCGACCGCACCATCCGCTGAACGCCGATGGATAACAAGACGCTCAATTGATCGAAGCCGCGGTCCTGCCGGTAGGAAATCGCCCGATCGGTGAACAGCGAGGCCATGCACCGTTTGCACGCCAGCAGCAGCGCCGCGGAGCCCTGCACGTTCAAATAGGTTTCTTGCTGGCCCGCGAAGCTGGACTCCGGCAGGTCCTCGGCGGTGGCGCTGGAGCGGACCGCCACGTCCACGGGTTCGGGGCTCGCCTGGCCGAGCAGGACGTAGGCTTCCACGATAGCCCGCTCGAGGTCCTGGGGCAGGCTAGCCGCCAGGATCGATTCACGCACCCGCCTGCCGCGCTGCTGCAAGTTGGCGAGGTCTCGGGTGTCAAGCCCGGCCAGGAGCCGGCGGATCTCTTGATCGAGCCCAGCTTGGTGCAGGAAATACCGATACGCCTCCGCCGTCACCGCAAAGCCATGGGGAACCTTGATTCCTTTGGGGGTCAATTCCCGGTACATCTCCCCCAGCGAGGCGTTCTTGCCGCCGACCAGGGCGACGTCACCCATGCCGATCTGCTCAAACCACCGGATGTGGTTCGTTGTGACTTCAGCGGTTGGCATGACCTTGACTCTCCTGTCACGCGTGGGCTGCAAACCCTTCGATCCAACGTTAGCGGCCCGTGAATAAGAAGCGAAACGAAGACCGCGAGATTCGCGATTGGTTTCCGACCGGGCCGATTGACCTAGGCCAAGTACGCCGGCGTTACGACATTTTTCGGATCCAGGGTGCCGCGCTCAAAGTCGGACAAGTTCTGCAACGTGGTTTGGGCGATGGCAGAGAGAGCCTCTTGCGTGAAAAAAGCCTGATGGGCCGTGACAAACACGTTGGGGAAGGTGAGCAGTCGAGCGAAGACGTCGTCTTGGATCACCCGGTCGGATAAGTCACGGAAAAAGAGTTCCGCCTCCTCCTCGTACACGTCCAGGCCGAGGTACCCCAGCCGCCCCGATTTGAGTGCTCGGATCGCCGCCTTCGTATCGATGATCGCGCCTCGGCTGGTGTTGATCAGCATCGCCCCCGGCTTCATCCACGAGAACACCTCGTCGTCGATCAGGTGATACGTCTGAGGCAGCAGGGGGGTGTGCAGGGTAACGATGTCCGATTGCTCAGCCAGGCTGCGCAGGCTCACATACTCTACTCCCATCGCGGCGCAGTCCGGGTTGACGACGGGGTCGTAAGCCACGACCCGGCAGCCGAACCCGATCATGATCCGCGCGACGACCGACCCGATCTTGCCCGTCCCGACCACGCCGACCGTTCGGCCGTGCAAGTCAAACCCCAGCAGGCCCGTGAGCTCGAAATTGTGATCCCGCACGCGGGCAAAAGCCCGGTGCAATTTGCGGTTGAGCGCGAGGATCAGGCCCACGGTGTGTTCCGCCACCGCGTAGGGCGAATACGCGGGGACCCTTACGATGGTGAGCCCCAGCTCAGCCGCGACCCTCAGGTCCACGTTGTTGAACCCGGCGCAGCGCAGGCAAACGACCTTCGTGCCGCACTCTTTCAGCGCACGCAGCGCGGTCTCGTCGAGCCGGTCGTTGACGAAGACGCACACTGCGGGGAAGCCCTGGGCCAGCGGGGTCGTCTGCGTACACAGCTGGGTCTCGAAGAAAAAAAGTTCGTGGCCAAAGCCGCGGTTGGCCTCTTCCAGGCTCGATCGATCAAAAGGCTTGGTGCTGAATACCGCCAGCTTCGTCACGGCCGGTCCCCTGGGGTGATGGTTCAGCGGTGAATCAGGAAAAGCCCCGCTGCCTTTAGTCTAGCCGAGACCTTGGGCTTGCCCACACGAACCTCAATTGTCGCCTCAAATTCGCAGGCTTCGCGGCCCAAGAACGATGACGCCTAGCGCTGGTGCCGATGACGCTGTTGATCGCGCAAGTCCGCGTGCTTTGTGGTGCGATCAAAGCTCGCACCGGTAAGGGGCAACAGGGGTGACCACACAGGAGTTGTTATTTTTCTGGCGTCCTCTCCGTGATTGGGCTGTATTCAAAGACGCGGTACAGAGCCGGAAGAACGACCAGCGTCAACGCGGTGCTGGAGATCAAGCCGCCGATGACGACGGTGGCCAGGGGACGTTGGACTTCCGCGCCGGTGCCGGTGGCTAAGGCCATCGGTACGAATCCCAGCGATGCGACCAGCGCGGTCATCAGCACGGGGCGAAGGCGGGTGGTGGCTCCCCGTTGGATCGCGTCTTCCAGGGGGGCCCCTTCGCGCCGAAGCTGGTTGATGAAGGTAATCATCACCAATCCGTTGAGGACGGCCACGCCGGAAAGCGCGATGAATCCCACGCCGGCGGAAATAGAGAACGGCATGTCCCTCAGCCATAGGGCGACGATACCCCCGGTCAGTGCCAGCGGAACACCGGTGAAGACGATCAGGGCGTGCTTGACCGAATTGAACGTGCTGAACAAGAGCAGGAAGATCAGGAAAAAACAAACCGGCACGACGATCGTCAGCCGCTCGCGGGCGGCGAGAAGGTTCTCGAACTGGCCGCCCCAGTCGATCCAATAGCCCGCCGGAACCTTGACCTGCTGGGCAAGTTTGCTCTGAGCCTCTGCGACAAACGAGCCGATGTCGCGGCCGCGCACGTTCGCCTGGATGACCACGCGGCGTTTGCCGTTCTCGCGGCTGATCTGATTGGTGCCCTCTACCACCTCGATCTTGGCGATGGATCCCAAGGGCACGAACGCCGGGCGATTGGTCACGCCCCCGCCCACGCTCGAAAACCGGCCAGCCGACGCCGGGCGAACCTCCGCCGTTTCGTCGTCACCAGGGGGCAATGGGATGGGCAGGTTTTGCAGCGCAGAGATGTCGCGGCGGATGCCCTCGGGCAAGCGAACCATCAGGTCGAACCGCCGGTCGCCTTCGAAAACCAATCCCGCCTCGCGCCCGCCGATGGCCACGGCGATCACGTCCTGCACGTCCGCGATGTTCAGTCCGTGCCGGGCAATGGCGGCGCGGTCGATCTCGACGTTCATCACCGGCAGGCCCGCCGTTTGTTCAGCCTTCACGTCGGCGGCTCCGGGGATGCCCTGCAAGATCTTGGCAATGGCTTCGGCCGTGGGCGTGAGCCTGTCGAAATCGTCGCCGTAGAGCTTCACCGCCACGTCGCTGCGGATACCGGCGATCAGTTCGTTGAAGCGCATTTGGATAGGCTGGGTCCACTCGTAGTTGTTGCCCGGCAAGTTTGCCAGGGCCTGCTCCATGCGCTTGAGCACCTGGGCCTTGGTTTCGTGCGGGTTCGGCCACTGACTCTGCGGCTTGAGGATGACGAACGTGTCGGAGATGCTCGGCGGCATGGGGTCGGCGGCCATCTCCGCTGTGCCGGTCTTGGAATAGACGGTGGCCGCCTCGGGAAATTGGCTCAAGACCCTCTCCACCTGGAACTGCATTTCCGTGGATTGGGTCAGGCTCGTGCTTGGGATACGGATCGCTTGGACGGCAATGTTCTTTTCATCCAGCGTCGGCACGAACTCCTGGCCCAACCGCATGAACAGCAGCAGCGATAGGAAGCAAATCGCCACCGCAGCCGCCACGGTGATGTACCGCAGTCGCACAGCCCAGCGCAGGGTGGGTGTGTATGCGCGCTTCATCCAGCGGATCAGGAAGTTCTCTTTTTCGCTCACCCTGCCGGTAAGGCCCAAGGCGACCATCGCCGGCACAAAGGTCAACGACAGCACCAAGGCCGCCACGAGGGCGAAGATGACCGTCATGGCCATCGGGTGGAACATCTTGCCTTCCGTGCCCGTCAGGGTCAGGATGGGCAGGTACACGGTGATGATGATGGCTTGGCCAAACACGGAGGGCTTAATCATCTCTCTGCTGGCGGACAGCACTTCCTCCAGGCGCTCGGGGAATGTGAGCTTGCGACCCAAGTAATGCTGCTTTTCGGCCAGACGGCGCAAGCAGTTCTCGACGATAATGACCGCGCCATCGACGATTAGCCCGAAGTCGATCGCCCCCAAGCTCATGAGGTTCCCGCTGATCCTGCTCTGCACCATGGCCGTAGCGGTCATGAGCATCGATAGCGGGATGGCCAGGGCGGTAATGAACGCCGCCCGGAAGTTGCCCAGCAGGGCAAAGAGCACCACGATGACCAGGATCGCCCCCTCGGCCAGGTTCTTTTGAACGGTATGGATGGTCGCGTTGACCAACTGCGTGCGGTTGAGCACGGTGCGGGTTCGGATGTCGGGCGGCAGGGTCTTGTTGATCTCGACCATCTTGGCATCCACGTCGCTGGCCACCTGGCGGCTGTTGGCCCCGATGAGCATCATGGCCGTGCCAACGACCACTTCCTCGCCGTTCTCGCTGGCCGAGCCGGTGCGCAGCTCCCGGCCGATGCCCACGCTGGCCACATCGCGCACATGAATGGGCGTGCCCCGGCGTTCACCCACCACGATCTCGGCGATCTGTTCCTGGTTGGCGATGCGGCCGGCGGCGCGCACGAGGTAGGACTCGCCCTTGTGCTCGATGTATCCGGCCCCCGTGCTGGTGTTGTTCTTCTCCAGGGCCTCGATCACGTCGTGGAAGGTCAGGCCGTAGCTGACGAGCTTCATGGGGTCGGGTTGGACGTGGTACTGTTTGACGTAGCCGCCGATGGCGTCGATGCCCGCGACGCCCGGGACGCCCTTGACCTGCGGGCGGACGATCCAGTCCTGAACCTCGCGGAGATAGGCGATGCGCTCCAGGTCGGTGGTCAGCCGCCGACCTTCGGGTGTGAGGTACAAGCCGTCGCTTTGCCATCCCGGTTGCCCATCCACGACGGTCGCGCCTCGGCCGCCGGGATGCTCGAACTCCACGGCCCACATGTATATTTCGCCCAGACCGGTGGTGATGGCCCCCATCTGCGGTTCCGCGCCCGCCGGCAGGCTTTCGCGCGCCTGCCCCAGTCGTTCCAGAACCTGCTGACGAGCGAAGTAGATGTCCACATAGTCCTCGAACACCGCTGTCACCTGCGAAAAGCCGTTGCGCGAAAGCGAACGGGTGTATTGCAGACCGGGGATGCCCGCCAGCGCCGTTTCAATCGGGAAGGTGATCTGCTTCTCGACCTCAATGGGCGACAGAGCTGGGAACAGCGTGTTGATCTGCACCTGGTTGTTGGTGATGTCCGGCACGGCATCGATGGGTAGCCGCTGGAGCGAGAACACGCCCACGACAGCCACCCCGATGGTGCAGAGAAGCACCAGCCAACGGTTCTGCACGGAAAAACGGAGAATGGGTTCAAGCATGAGAGGTGGTCCCTTGCGATGATCGAGTGGCGAGAAGACGCAGCGCATTGGCCACGACCAACAGCGACACGCCCATGTCGGCGGCAATCGCGGCCCACAACGAGGCGTGACCGGCCAACGTCAGTCCCACGAACAGGGCCTTCACACTCAAAGACAGAGCGATGTTGTGGCGGACAATGGCCAGCGTCCGCCGGGAATGGCGGACCAGCCAAGGCAGGCGAGAGAGATCGTCGCTCATCAAGGCGATGTCGGCGGTTTCGATAGCGGCGTCGGTGCCCACCGCGCCCATCGCCACGCCGAGCGTGGCTCGCGCCATAGCCGGGGCGTCGTTGACGCCATCGCCGACCATCGCCACGGCACCGTGGCGGGCGACGAGTTCTTCGACCGCCTTCACCTTGTCCTCCGGCAACAGTTCAGCGCGAACCTCATCGACCCCCGTCTGACGAGCGATGGCCTCGGCAGTGCCTTGATTGTCCCCGGTAAGCATGACGATGTGGCGGATGCCGGCCTCCCGAAGCGCCGTCACTGCCGCACGAGATTGAGGTCGAATTCGGTCTGCCACGGCGATGACGCCACAGACGTGATGGTCCTTGCCGACCACTACCGCGCTGGTACCGGACTGGGCGAGTTCTTCCAGTGTATCGTGCATCTGCGGGTCTTCCTGGGCACGTTCCTCCAGGTAACGGTGCGAACCGATCCAGACTGCCTGCCCGTTCAATACGGCCGTTGCGCCCTTGCCCTTGAGAGCTTGGAAATCAGCAGCGGGCTTGGGGGTGATGCCCTGTGAGGCCGCGTGGGTGATGATGGCATGAGCCAGGGGGTGTTCGGACCGCGCCTCAATGGCGGCGGCGATCTCCAACAGTTCGCGCTCCGTGTGGCCCGACCACGGCAGCACCCGTACCACGGCGGGCTTGCCTTCGGTGAGCGTGCCTGTCTTGTCCAGAGCGATCGCGCGGAGCCGGCTGGGAACTTCCACATACAACCCGCCCTTGACAAGCACTCCATGCCGGGCGGCGCTGGTGAGCGCCGAGACGATGCTGACCGGCGTGGAGATCACCAAGGCGCACGGGCAGGCGATCACCAGCAGCACCAGCGCCTGATAGAACCACTGCGACCAGGAGCCGCTCAGCAAGAGCGGCGGAACCACAGCGACGATCACAGCCAGAGCCATGACAATGGGCGTGTAGTAGCGGGCGAAGGTATCCACCCATTGCTCGCTGGACGCGCGGCGGCTCTGGGCTTCCCCCACCATGCGGATGATGCGAGCCAGGGTGGTGTCGCCGGCGGGCTTAGTGGAGACGAACTCCACTGCACCAAAGCGGTTGATGGTGCCAGCGTAAACCGCGCTGCCGACTTCTTTGGACACTGGCATCGACTCGCCAGTGATGGGGGATTGATCTACCGTCGTGCTGCCTTTGGAGATGGTTCCGTCCAGCGGGAACTTCTCGCCCGGTTTCACGATGACCCTGGTGCCCACAGCGACTTTGGCTACATCCACCAGTTCTTCGCAATGATCCTTGGGGCAGACGATGCGGGCCTTCGGCGGACTGAGGGCTATGAGCGCCGCCACGGCTCGACGGGCGCGGGCTACGCTCCAAGACTCCAGAACGAGCGATAGGGCAAACAGAAATGCGACCGTGGCCGCCTCGAACCACTCACCAATGGCGACGGCACCGATGACCGCAATCGCCATCAGCAGGTTCATGTCTGGTCGCAGACGGCGCAGCGCCAGCCACGCCTTGGGCAGGACGAACCAGACGCCGCAGATCGCGGCAGCCAGGTAGAGCGCCTTGGCCACCAGGGGCACGGCAACACCTTCCGCAATGGCGGCTCGCAGGCCGGCGGACAGGACATGGACAATGAAGCCCGATCCCAGCGCGATGCCGCTGGCGACGGTCAATAGTTCCCTCGGCTGGGTCCAACGACGAAGTGAGACAGCGGCTGTACGCTCCTCTTCACGCCAGGGCAGAGCGGTCATGCCCGTCCGGCCAACGGCGACGATCAGGTCTTCGGGTCTCAGCGTTTGCGGCGCGTAGCGAACCGTCATCTTGGCGTGAAGGATGTCGAAGCTCAGGTTCTCGACCCCAGGCAGCGCACCGAGTTCTTTGCGCAGAACATCGATTTCCTCAGCGCAATCCATACCTTGGATTTTGAATGCGGTGCTTGCCATCAGGTCGCCTCACTCTGTTCCTCGCCGGTACGAATGCGCACGATCCGCGCGAGGTCCACGACCATGACCACCCCGTCTCCGTGGCTGCCAGTGTGCGCCGTCCGCTGGATCAACCGCACCAACTCGTCACAGATCGCGTCATCGCAGAACACCTCCAGCTTGACTCGTTTGCTGAAGAAGATGCTCTCCTCGGTGGGCACGAAATGCCCGCCAGCGCCGTGCCCGCGGCCCTGACCCTGGCAGTCGCTGACCGTGACCCCTGGAAAGTGAGGCAGAGCGCGCAGCGCCTCCATCACCTTGCTGAGCATGTGCGGTTGGATGATGGCCTTAATCTCTTTCATGGTGACTCCTTTGGTTCAATGCTCGTGTTCCGCGCCGGCCTTGCCCATCTCGGCCTTGAGGATGAAGCTGCCGACGGAAACGAACGGCTCGCCCTCTTTCAGACCCGACAAGACCGGCACGAATCGGCCCACCGGCGGCCCCAGCTTCACAGGCCGCTTGGCAAACGTGTTTTCTTCGCCCTCCACCGGCACGAAGACCACGATCTGCCCTTCCACCAGTTGCGTGGCTTCTTCGGGGATCGCCACTACCGATTCGTGCTCATCTCCATCGCCGGCTTCGGAGATCACGGCTTGGGCAAACATGCCCGGACGCAGGTCATGCCCGTTGCTTTTGACTTCAACGCGGACGGACACGGTGCGCGTCGTGGGGTCCAGATTCGGAGCGATGAACGTGACGACTCCTTCCAAACTTTGGTCACGGAGCGCCGGCACCACCACCAGAGCCTTGGCCCCCTTCCTCACGTGACTTAGGCGCGATTCGGGCACGTCCGCCAAGACCCAAAGGGTGCTCGTGTCTGCCAACACCAACAGCGCCTCGCGGTCGGGGTTGACCAGTTCGCCCAGCGTGGCTTCACGTTCGATGACTTGCCCGTTGATGGGGGCGCGCACGGTGTAATGGGGGTCGATCTCGCCGGTCTGGCTCAAGGCTTCCACTGCAGCCTGGTCCATGCCCAGGAGGTGTAGCCGGTTCTCGGCGGCGGTCGCCTGGGCTTTGGCTGCCAGCAGAGCGCCTTGCACCGCCTTGTATTCCGCTTCCCGCTTCTGCACCTCTGTCAGGGCGATGCCCTGACTTTCTTCGTAGAGGGCCTTGGCTCGATCGTGCGCGGCTTTGGCCAGGTCCACCGCGGGAGTTGCCGTGTCCACCGCCATGCGCTTGAGCAGAAAATCGCTTTGCGTCTCACCCAAATCGGGGCTCTGTACGATCAGCAGGGGGTCACCCTTGTTTACCCAATCGCCCACGCGCACCTTGATGTCCGAGACCCGCCCGGACAGGGGCGAGCCGACATGCGCTATCGCCTCAGCGTTGAAAGCCACGCGAGCCGGAGCATTGATCGTGTCCACTAAGACCCGCCTCTGGGCCGGCTCGACCCGAATGCCCGCCTGTCGGAAGGCTTCGGGAGAAAACCTCACTTCCTCGGCGTGGTCTTCTTCGCCTCCGGCTTCGGCGTGGCCGTGCTCATCGCGGTCCGTGCGGTGATCTTTTGAGCCAGGCGCGGCGGTTCCAGCGTGATTGGCGGGCGGCGAAGACCCGCTTCGGTCACAACCCCAGACCGGGCCCATCAGGGCCAGCAAGATCGGTAGCGACAGAGCGTTCTTTCGGGTCATGGATCGTTCCTTGTCAGTTGGGTTGCGTGGTGGGGTGGACACCGGCCGGCTGTGTTGCGGTAACGGGCTGGTCCGGCACAGCGCCCGGGCCGCCGACGGCGCGTTGCAGTCGCACCAGCGATGCCGAGACCTTCTGCTTCAGGTCCACCAACTTGGCCCGCCCCGTTTGGAGGTCCTGGTCCGCCAAGACCAACGGAATCACGTCGCTCTGGCCGGCGCGGTACTGCGATTCGGCTTCGCTGCGGCGGCGTTCCAGCAGGGGGAGGAGTTGGTCCTTGACTCGCCCGTGAGCCTCGAGCGATGTTCGGAAAGTCCAGTATGCCCGCCTCACCTCCTCGACCACTTGGCGCCGGGCCAGCGTCAGTTGGTGCGCCGCTTCCAGGCGTTTCGCAGCGGCAGCGTCGCGCTTGGCCTGCCCCCAATCAAAGATGGGAACCGGAAGCGTGAATGAAGGACCGACCGCCCAATCATCCGCGCCCGACTCGGCCGTCCCTTCCGCTTCCGCTCCCACTTCGGTGCCGTCAAGGATGCCCCACGGCGCTAATCGGAACTCCACTCCCAAAGCCGACAGCTCCCACATCCGGGCGATGATTTCGGGACGATGTTCCAGTCCAGCCTGAACCCATGCGTTCTCGTCTTGGCGCAGGACTTCCGGCTCGGTCCACGGGTCGAGTTTCCATTCCGCCGCGTCATTCGGACGTCCAATCAACCGCGCTAACGTCAACCGTGTCTCGCGTCGCTCCAAAGCGCGTTCGGCGATCTCCACCTCCAGTTCGACCTTCTGTGTTTCCAGCGTCGTAACATCCAGCCGAGTGCCTTCCCCGCCTTTCAACCGCGATCGGGCGATCTCCAACAAGCGATCGATCAGCCGCCGCCGTTCTTCCAGCACGGGCATCAGGGCGTCGAGGGCTTGTGCCCGCGCGTATCGGTCTTGGAGCTGTGCCAATACGTCTAGCGCCGCCGTGACAGCCTCGGCGCTGGCCGCTCGCAGCCGGTGGTCTGCCGCCTCGACCTTCCCCGGCTTCTGGACCAAGGCCAACAGGTCGGCTGCGATGCCCGGCTCGACCGTGGGGGATCCACCGGCGGTGGGAAACTTCACCAGGACGGTCAGGATCGGATTCGGCAGCAGGTGTTCTTGCTGTGCCTCGGCGTAAGCGCGCCGAACCCGCGCCAACACCGCCTGGATTGATGGGTCGGTCGTCAGCGCCAAGCCCACAGCCTGAGCCTGTGTCAGCACTTCGTGTTCAGGCCCCGGCGTGTCCAACCGTCCGCCAGCCACGTCGATGACAATCGATTGGACCACGCCGGTCAGCCGCCTCGCCGCGTCTTCCGGATTCGGCCAGCGCGTGTGCCAAGAACAACCACCCGCGAACACCAGAATCAACACGAGCGCCGACCACATTCTTGAACACCCCATGCACGTACCTCCAAGTGAGCCCCACCCAGCGCACGCCGCGCGCAGCGACCCATAGAGCGCGTGCGAGAAGAGCGACAGCCCAAGCCGCTTGTCGGCCTGGCCGCGCGTTCGGCATGGAATGGGGACTACACCAGGAGAACGACCGTGCGCAGGGGTGCTCGCGGAAGAGCGGGCTGCAACTGGCGAGCCGGAGTCGCCAGCATCAAGCCGCCAGCGAAAGAGAGGTCGGCGAAGGCGAAACCTGCAGAGACGAACGCTTCAGTGGGGAGCACAAGTTCGTTGGTGGGCCATTGGACGACCGGGCATTGCACTGCCGTCGTAATCGGGATATCCACGCACGATTTTAAAGCATTCAGGATTAGCGCATCCCCACCGATGTCCTGCGTCTCGGGTAATTGGGTGGCCCCGGACGCACAGGGCACGCCGGCCAATTCGACGCCTTCGTGCCCATCCGAGCCAATGCAGTAAACCAATCGTCCCGGCATACCCAACGAAAGCAGCACGAAGAGCGGCGCTAAGAACGGCGAGATAAGATGGCGTCGACCCTGGCGCATCGAAAATCATTATCAACGTTGAACGTTCGTCGGGTCAAATACGTCGCCGCGGCGGCAGAGTGCCTCTGGTAGTGAGAACCGCGGGTTGGTTCTCCCGGGGCTCCTATGCCTAGCTTTCACATCAGCACGGTCCAACCCACGCTCATCGCTCGCTCCACCCACGGCTTCAAGTACAACGAGGTACCGGCCATCGATGCTCTGCCCGACCCGTCCACGCCGGACAAGACTGCAGCGCTCAAAACAGAGACGGACGACGTTCCCGCCTTGGCCGACAAACCCACTCCGGCTCCCGTGCAGGCAAACCTCCGGGGGTGGCGGACAAGTGTCTTGTCTTGGCGTCCTGCTTGGCGGAACGGGATCGATTTCAGGAGTCCGGCGATGACTTCGGTGGGCGCGTCGGCGAAGAAAGCGACGACGCGGGAAATGACGAAAACACCGAGAAAACAGCGGAAATTAGCGAGTTGGAAGCGGTGGGGGTGAGATTCGAACCCACGATGACGCTAAGCGCCATGCCGGTTTTCAAGACCGGTGAATGTTGCCGGCAAGGCGAGAGTTCGCAAGAGGTTACAGAGGTCAAGCCTTTCGCTTGTCACCTGGCTTGTCACCTCAGCCCGACAATGCGTGCGGAGCTGGCCGCTGTGATTCGAGCTTGGGCAGACCTGCCAGAGGCAGTACGGGCTGGCATTGTGTCGATCGTTCAGGCTGCGAGATGCAGTGACCAACAGCGGTAGTACGGACTATCCCGATACAACTCCGGATTGCACAACCGACCCCCCGGCGTACCACCCTCCAGATTGCTCAGCTCGCCGGAGTCCCGGTTTATTAAGCGGCTACACACGAAAATCCCTCGTCCATACCCCATTGCATACTTTCTCCTCCGCGGTGAATAAGTCCTGCTTGCTGACTGCTTGTCCGTCTATTAGGCGGGTGCGACAACCTATCTGAGAGTGTCCCGACCTGCCGCGCAGTTAGCAGTCCGGAATCGTGTAGCATCGAAGGGTGACACGTGGTGGCAGGACCACAATTGAATCTCATTTACCCACATCCGCCCAACCCAATAGCAGGAGGCCAACCTCGGCTTCGAAAACAAACTTGGGGCCGTAGCCGGCAAGCTTCGGGGCAGCATGGACCCCGCCGAGTACAGGCACGTCACGTCCGGCTGTCTTTTTATCAAGACGCTCCGATGCCGTACGACGGACGGCCCCTTCGCTGCGAGATTGCGAATTTTGCCTTGGTCATCGAGGAACTCCAACCAACGACGATGTGGGCTGGTCGGAGAGCTACTGGGCCCTATCTTGGCCAAGACCTCGCTCACAGATGAACCATGGCGTTGGATCGGGCCATCGATGCCCGTTTTACCGGCTAGCCCCTCAAGAAGGCCGTCTAGGTGGCCCGACTGCTGTATACCGGCCGGCATCCGGTTCGTGCTCAAGACCAGCACGTCCTTGGAGTATCTGCTTTGCCAGATGGGTGAGGGGCAATGTGACGCGTCTCGGGTCCGTGCTTTGCCATTTCAACTCCTCCTCTACCACCACCCGTTCCCGCAGGTCCATCGGGTAAGCCATGATTGGGCTTCCACGCCTTCCTCGGACTTATCGGCGAGTGGTAAACGATTACGCCAGTTACTCTAGTTTGCATGCATCTCGCCGAATGTCACGAGTAAGATCTGCGTCAAAACAGCCGTTGCCTGGCATCCTCAGGAATAGCAGCCCCGACGTTGCGACCGAGTAGGAGCCCCGCCGGGGTGGAGGCGTTGAGCAGCAGCTTTACGTAATCGGCCCCACGTAACTCGTCCGGGGGTGCGGTAGTGGTTGTGAGGATGTATTGGAAGGGGCATTTCTCCGCACCGCCAAAGTGCGACTGAAGGGAGGCGGCGAATCGGATGAAGCTTCTGTAGATTCGGATGCCGAGGTCCGCCTCGCGCGGACTGTCGTGCACGAGGAAGCCGGGTAGGTGGGCCTTCTCGGACACCGTGTGGTAGACGAGGGAGACAACGTCCGCGAGGAGAACCGACAGGGTTTCCATGGCCTCACCGCTCATGGCCGGTCCGTGGGTTATGCGGAAAGCCGGCTCCCGGTTGTCCAGGCTTACCGTCCCGTCGTGACCGTCAGACGACAACACCGACCGAACGGCCCCAGAGAAGATGGCAGCTAGCCGTTCGCGGTTCTCATCATGCTGGCGGAGAAGCTCGGCCAGTTCCTTCTCGATCTTGGCAATCTCGGCCTCTGCTGTATTCAGCTTCTGCCGCAGGTAGAACAACTCGTCGTGACCGCCAGGTTCGTCTCGACGCTTGGTCCATGCGTCGAGTTCATCCCGCGTGCGCTGAAGGTCGCGCAGCTCGTCATGTTTCTCGCGTACCCCGGCCAGCAAGGCGTCCCGCTTGGTCAGTGCGTCTTGCCGTTCCCCCTTAAGGTCAGCGATAGTCTTTCGGATATGGTTCTTCCCTTCGGTGATCTTCCTGCACTCCTCGGTGCGCCTCGCCTCGGCCTGCTCCATCGCATGGGTGTCTTGAAGTTCCGTCTCCCGAAGGAGGCGCTGGCGTTCGAGGACATAGCTGCATTCACGAATCAACACATCGCCAAACGGACACTTCTTGTCTTGATGCGCTTGGAGGTTGCCACGCTGTTCCTGTCGTTGAGAAAGACCCTGATCGAGTTCTTTCGCCGCCGCCTCCTCCAGGTTGAAGAGGGCATCCATTTCGGCGAACTCACGCTCATGATGGCTGATTTCTGCGCCGAGGTCGTCGATCTTCGTCTGTAGTTCCACGCGCTCGCGTTCGAGGTCGCCGATAGCAGTTTCAATCTGCGATATCGCTCGCTTGGTCAGGCGTTCGAGGTCTTCCGGGAGGAAGTCGCCGGAACGGAAGGGTCTGGAGTCGATATCCATCTCGTTCGGGAAAACCGTCTTCAGCCGCTGGCGCAATTGGAGATCGTATAGGTTCACCCGGAATTGCGGTTCGCGGCGCTTCTCCTCAATCTCCTTGGTCAGTCGTTCCTTCTCCCGCTGAAGTTCGGCAAGACGCTCCTCGCCCTCGAGTTCATCCGGGAGGAAGAGTCCGAGCACGGTTCGCATCACGAAGAGCGGCCCGGCCTTGGGGAAACGGAAGGACGGCGTGTCCGACTCGCTCCGGGGCGAACGCCAGTCATGGATGTTCTGGAAGCGCGCCTCCTGATCGCGAGTGCACCAGGCAAGGACGTGAGACCACTGGATGCTCTCGGCCGTCTGGACAATCTGCCCCGTCTCCAGCTCGTCGAGCAACCCATCGAGTCCGATCTTCTTCGGATATTCCTCCTGGGAGACCGCGCCCGTCCGCTCCTGGAGCATCTCCTCGATGGTCGCATTCTCCTTGACGTAGGTCATGCGACCACTGCCAAAGGGCCTGCGGACCGCCCACTTCTTACCTCCCACGTGGATTTCGGCGGCGACGTAACCGTTTGGGAGCGCCCTGCGGATAAGTTCCATCGCGGCCTTGGTGCCGAAAGTGTTCTCGCCCAGGACGTATCGCAGAAAGCGACAGAAGGTCGTCTTCCCGGCGCTGTGGCCGGTGATTTCGTCTGTGGAACTGTCATCCTCCAGCTCCTCCGCCCAGATGATGTTCAGCCCGCGTGTGAGCCGAATATCTCGGATGGCCTTTGGATTCTTGGGATCAATGTCCTCATAGAGGACGAGGCGGCTGATCCAGACGTCTGGTTCGGATCGGACCGGCTGCAATTTCAGCTCTTTGTAGAGGTCCATCCCACCGGTCTCCTATGCCGCAAGTCCACATAGCCGATGCTGCTCCTCGAAGGCATTGAGGATAAGCCGCTGCGCCTGCGGCACCGAGGACAGGTCCTTCCGAAGTTCGCGGATGCGGACGAGCGCAGCGAGCGCGTACTTCACCACTTCGTCCACACTCTTCGGCAGGCGGGCCTTGGTGGAGGCCAGCGCGGCCCCAACGCCGATGGGTTGGTCCTTGCCGCCATGCGCCACCGTGAGCGCGCCCAGTTTCTCCAGATAATTCCGGCACTCCTTCCAGCGGATGGATTGCCCTTGGCCGACGAAGAGAGCGGCGGGAGCGGATTTGCGGGCTACTTCTAATGCGGACTGCCCTCGCTTATCTAGGAACGCCTTGCACCATTCGGGTTGCGTGGCCAGCAGGAGCGCGTCGAGATGCTCCATACTTGAGAGGATTCCGGACTGCTCGACTACGGCCAGGGCCGCGGCGCAGATAGCCCTGTCGGCATCCGTCGAGGGATAAATCATGGCCGTGAATACGGCCACGGGGACTTCCTGGGGCCGCGCGACCGCCGCCTCCTTCGGTTGGTGAACGTGGGAGGGCCAGTTGGCCGGGTCCCATTGGGCCATGGGGATGAAATTACCCTGAGCGTCGCAGGGCGGTCCGGGCGGCGGATTGAGGCGCGTCTGGTAACGGGCGGTCGGTTGGCGCCCCACGGCCACCGCAGCGGCGTTTTCGCCTGACACCCGCGCCATCTCGTCGTAGATTTCAAGGATGGTGTCCTTGGTGCGGTAGCGGCCATGCTTTTCCTCGTCCTTGCGTTTGACGATGGGGAAGGCGTCCATGATGTAAGCCACCGCGTCGCGCGGCGTGGGAAAGTAGGCCGACAGGTCCCGCGAGCCTTTCTGTTCCCACTCCTCCCTCTCCCCGAGATACAGGCAGAAGAACGCGGCGTCGAGTTCGCAACGGATGAAGAAGCGGCGCTCCTGATTCCAGATAAAGGGAGGAGCTTCGTACCCAAGGTCGCGCGCGAACGGCTCAAGGTCCCAGGCCGTGTACGTCAGTTCCAAGACCCGGGGCGCGATCAATTCGGCATAGGTCTGGCGAGGATGTGCCTCTTCGAGAAAGACCTCCGGCGACAGAACAGGAAGCTGCCTGACGATAAAGTAGTTCAGGTGAGTGCCGCCCACGGAGAGCCGTGCAGCCCAGTCCAGCGCCAAGCTGTCGAAATTCGCAAGCAGCATCGTGGCCGCGGCGGCGACCCTTGGAGAGACGTCGTATAGCGGCGCGTTGTTGCCGACGCCGGAGTCGCCCAATGCTGAACTGACCATCGTGCGCTCGTTCGTCACGTTGGTGATATCCCGGAACGCTGTAAGCCAAATGGGATGCATGACTATCCTCGTCTCCGTAGGAGCAGCATCACCGGGGCGTTGTTTCCAACTGCAAGGGACGGGATCGTCGTGAAGATTCCCACCCTTTCATCGGTTGCCCGGGCGATGTCTCGGAACGCCAGTAGCCACTCGCCAGAGGCAACATCACCGATGCCGTGTGTCCGAGACCCCGCGGCGGAATCACGGCGAATATCCCTGTCCGTTCGTCGGTTGCCCGGACGATGTCCCTGAACGCCAGCAGCCAGCCACGAGTTCCGCGAGTCGACGGAACGTGTTCTGTCTGTCTGTCTGTCTGTCTGTCTGTCTGTCTGTCTGTCTGTCTGTCTGTCTGTCTGTCTGTCTGTCTGTCTGTCTGTCTGTCTGTCTGTCTGTCTGT
>JAJUHR010000456.1 GCA_029267795.1 Planctomycetota bacterium | reverse complement strand
GCGCAACTTCCAACAGATATCTTCCGGGGGTTTCGGCAAAGCACAGGGCCGCAACGCCGGGCTTGTCCGCAGCGGGAACCGCGCCCAAGTCGAGCTCCAGCCCCACGCCGCCGGCGAACGCCATCTCTGCAGCGGCTACAAGCAGCCCGCCATCGGAGCAATCGTGCGCCGAAGCGACCAGCCCTTGAGCGATCAGGTCGCCCACCGCCGCAGCGCATGCCGGCCCCATCTCCAGGTCCACACGCGGGATGCGAAGGTCGCCCCGCGCGTCACCCGCAACGGCCACGTAATGCGAACCGCCCAACGCGCCCGTGGTGACCCCCACGATCAGCAGGGCGTTGCCCGCCGCCTTGGCGTCCATCGTCCGGCAACGCGACACGTCCGGCACAATCCCCAGGGCGGTGATCAGCAGCGTCGGCGGGATCGTGATCACCCGACCCGACTCGGTCGTGAACTGGTTGTTCAGGCTGTCCTTGCCGGAGACGAACGGCGTGCGGTAGGCCAGCGCGCCCTCGTAGCAACCCTCCGCGGCACGCACCAGCGCCCCCAGCTGCTGCGGGTCGTCGCAGCCCGGCCAGCAGAAGTTGTCCAGGATCGCGATCTGCGCCGGGTCGGCCCCCACGCACACGCAGTTCCGCACAGCCTCGTCGATCGCCGCCAGCGCCATCCAGTACGAGTCACCGTGCCCGCCCGTGGCTTTTTCGCTTAGGCCCGGCTGCAACCCGCACGCGATCGCCACGCCGCGCCGGCTCGACAGCTTCGGCCGCAGCACCGCCGCATCGCTAGGCCCATCCTGACCGGGCCCGACCAGCGGCTTGACCACCGACCCGCCCTGCACCTCGTGGTCGTACTGGCGGATGATCCAATGCTTGCTGGCGATGTTGGGGTGCGACAACAACGCCAGCAATGCCCCCTCGAGGCCCCGGGCTTCGGGGCCGCCGGCCGGCCGGTCACGCGACGGGGCGGTCACCCGCGGCGCCGCGCCGCTTGATGGACGCCACTCGGCCACACGCGTCGGGGTCGGGCAGCCCTCGTGCAGCAGGCCCATCGAAAGCCGGCCCACCTCCGTCCCGCGGTAGGTCAAGACCAGCTCCGGCGAGCCGTCCGCACCCGCAGCCCCGAACTCGCCCAGGTCACACAGCTCCACCTCTTCCGCCTCGCACAGCGCCCGCAGGGGCGCAACCTTGTCCGGCGGCACAGCCAGCACCATCCGCTCCTGCGCCTCGCTGATCCAGATCTCCGTGTAGCTGAGCCCCTCGTACTTCAGCGGCGCCGCTTCCAGCGTGACCCGCGCCCCGGTGAACCTGCCCATCTCCCCCACAGCGCTGGAGAACCCGCCCGCCCCGCAATCGGTGATCGCGTGGAACAGCGGGCCGCCTTCAGCCTCGGGCACGTCGCGCGCCTGCAGGATCACGTCCATCATCTTCTTCTGCGTGATCGCGTTGCCGATCTGCACCGCGTGCGCAAACTCGTCGGCGTGCGTGTCGGTCAGCTCCGCGCTGGAGAAGGTCGCCCCGTGGATGCCGTCGCGGCCCGTGCGACCCCCAAGCACCACGATGCGGTCGCCCGGCTGGGCTTGGCCGAAGCAGCGGTCCAGCGGG
>JAJUHR010000291.1 GCA_029267795.1 Planctomycetota bacterium | reverse complement strand
GCTCAGCGGCCCGGCCTGGTGGGTGCACACGTCGTCGATCGCATAAAACTGCCCGTCCAGGTTGAACAGGGCGATCCGCCTGCCCTGCACCTCCACGCACAGGCACGACCCCGGCTGCAGTTGGCTCGCCTTGGCTACGCAATGGAATTGCGGCATGACATCAAGCTCCGATGTTGCAGCCCCCCCTTGAGCAACGACCTCGGGTCTCCAATTCGCTCTAACGAATGATTCTCGCCCCTTAGGCAGCTTTCCAGCAATCCACCGACTCACTCCGGGCGAATTTTATTGTTGATCCCATCAACCGTCCCCTTCACCTCCACGGTCCCAACCTGTCAGGTAAAATCGCGGGCGATGCGCCACGTGACGGCCTGGACGTTCGCCCTCAACTGCCTCGCCAGTCTGCTAGCGATCATCAACCCCTTTGGCGCGGTGCCGATCTACCTGACCCTGGTGCAGACCGACGACCTGACGCGACGCAAGGTCCGCTGGCTCGCGGCAACTACCGTCACGGTCACCCTGCTCATCTTCGCGGCGTTCGGCCAGAGCATCCTCGGATTCTTCGGCATCAGCCTCTCCGCGTTCCGAGTCGGCGGCGGCATCCTGCTGCTAATGATGGCGGTGTCGATGCTGCACGCGAAGACCAGCCACGTCAAGCACACGCCCGAGGAGGCGGACGAGGCCGCGGAGGCCCAATCGGTGGCGATCATGCCGCTGTCGATCCCGATCCTCGCCGGCCCCGGGGCGATCACCACCGTCATCCTGCTCTCGGAGCAAGCCGACACGTGGGCCCGCCGGGCGATCCTTGCAGCTGTGATCGTCGTTTGCGGCTTGACGGTGATCGTCTTCCTGTCGCTGGCCGAATCGCTGCAGCGATACCTCAAGACCACGGGCATCAACATCGCCACCCGGGTGATGGGCCTGCTCCTGGCGGCGATCGCGGTGCAGTTCATCGTGGGCGGGGTGGGCGAAATGCTCCCAGGTTTGGCGGACTGATCACCGCTGCAGCTGCAGCATCCGGCGTTCTACCGTCAACCCGCCGGGGGTGGGTTGGAACCCGACCCCGTCTGGCCGCCGCCAAACACCCTGGCCTTGACGCGGTGGAGGAACCGCCGCGCCCACGCGAACTCGGTAGCCAGGATCGCCAGTCCCAGGGGGATGACCAGGACGGCCGGGCCGGGCAAAACGATCATGGAGATGCCGATCAGGAGCACCGTCCCGCCGATGACCGCGATCACCAGTTGCCACGCGGCCTTGAGCGTCTGCACGGTGAGTATGCCCAGCTCCTTGCTCACCGCAGCCGCGTCCTCCCGCCGCATCCCCAGCACCGAAGCGAGCACCGCCACCGCCAGGATGCCCCCGATCACCGCCAATGAAACGCCGGTCGAGATCGGGTAGTGGTGCGAGATCAGCATCTTCACCCCCACGAACGCCAGCACGAACACGAGGCTGATCTTCAGGTACCGCAGCTGTTCCATCAGGCTGGCCAGGGCGAAGTACAGGCTCCGCAGCCCCAGGATCGCGAACACGTTGGAGGTAAAGACCAGGAACGGGTCGGTCGTGATCGCGAAGATCGCCGGGATCGAGTCGACCGCGAACAGCACATCGGTGCTTTCGACCACGATCAGCACCAGCATCAGCGGGGTGATCGCGCGGCGACCGTGAAGCCGCGTCAAAAAGTGGTCCTGCTGAAATCCCGGCGTCACCGGGTAAAGCTTCCGGGCCAGCTTCACGAAGACGTTCTGGTCCGGGTCCAGGCTCTCCTCGCGGGTGACCAGCATCTTGGCAGCGGTGAACAGCAGCAGCCCCCCGAAGACATAGACCGTCCAATCAAAGTGTTGGATCAACGCCGCCCCAACCCCGATCATCAGCCCCCGCATCACCAAGGCGCCCAGGATCCCCCAGAACAACACGCGGTGCTGGTAAGCCAGCGGCACCTTGAAGTAATTGAAGATCACCGCGATCACGAAGATGTTGTCCAGGCTCAGCGATTTCTCGATCAGGTACCCCGTCAGGAACTGCAGGGCCGCCTGCCCGCCGTCAAGCTCGTGCCCGATATGCTCACCTATCCCCAGCAGGTGATGCTCGTACAGGTAATACACCGCGATGTTGAACAACATCGCCAGCAGGAACCAGAAGCCCGTCCAAGCCAGCGCCTCGCGGAAGCTCACCTGCCGCGCGTGACGATGGAACACCCCCAGGTCCAGCGCCAGCATCGCTAGGACCAGCACGACAAACCCCGCCCAAAGCCATGCCTGCATCCGCGGCTCCTTTAAAAACCAACGAATAAGAACAGATCAACATAGATATCCCCGGCCCCACCGCAATCCGGTTCGCCGAACTCAGAGAACCCCCTAGCGGCGGGTGGGAACCCTCGCCTTTGTCACGCGATGTCGCAGCCCCTAATCCGAACAATGCCACACCCCCACGAAAAACGCCATAGAATCCCGCCAGGATCAGAAAGCCCAAGACCATGAAAACGCGCGAAAGCGGGATGCCCGAAGAAACCCTTTGGTCCAAATTCTTCGACCCCGAAGTCATCTTGCGCCGACTTGGGCTGACGGCGGCGGCCCGCCACGCCGTCGATTTCGGCTCCGGCTACGGCACTTTCACGATCCCAGCAGCACGCATCGTCAGAGGAACCATCTTCGCGCTCGACATCGACCCGCAGATGGTCGCCACCACCCGAGCCAAGGCCGAGTCGGCAGGCCTGCACAACGTCGTCGCGGAGGTGAGGGATTTTATCGCCGAGGGCTCCGGCCTCCCCGACCGGCACGCCGATTATGTGATGCTCTTCAACATCCTCCACGCCGAGGACCCACTGGCGATCCTGCGCGAAGCGTGGAGGGTCACCGCGGTCGGCGGGATCCTGGCCGTGACGCATTGGAACTACGACCCCAGGACGCCCCGTGGCCCGAGCATGGAGATCCGCCCGCGTCCGCAGCAGTGTCGGGCCTGGGCCATCGAAGCCGGTTTCAGCCCGCTGGCCGAGGCACCGATCAACCTACCCCCGTACCACTACGGCCTGACGTTCCGACGCCCTCAATAGCGGGCGACCGGATGAAATAGAAGCCCGCACAGCTCACCGCATGGGCTTGGAAGTCGCTCAATTCGGTTTTGAATTCATGACAAGGCGATGCGGGTCATCGCAGACCTTCGAGCCCGCGGTGGGCGTTGTGGCCGGCGTTCGGCACCGCCTGCAGGCAATGTGCCGGTTGGACGGTGGCCAGCCGGGCGCCGATCTCGGCGAACTTATTGTCCAGCTGGCCAT
>JAJUHR010000435.1 GCA_029267795.1 Planctomycetota bacterium | reverse complement strand
CCGCCCTCCACCCTTGCTCATCGGTTGATTCGAGTGCAGGGGCAAGGCTCCATCACCTAAGACGCCACACCGAATCGCAACCGCTACCTCCCGGATCCCTCCTACCCCAGCGATCCACGGGCAGTCACAGCGGTACCACGACGAGTCGTTGAAGCATGGATACGGAGCCGCAACCCCACCCGCCCAGCCTCAAGACGCCCTGCGTCCGCGGTAATCCTCAAGGAGGCGATGGTATAGATCCAAAGTGGCTTTGAATTGCCGATCGAAGGCCAGGTGTTCCCGCACATGCTGTGCCGCCGCCTCGCCCATGCGCCACAGGGCCTGCCGGTCGGACAGAAACCGGACCGATTCGGAGACGAACGCCCCACGATCCACGGGGACCAGGTGTCCTGTGACCCCCTCGACCACTTGCAGGGAGCTCCCCCCTGTCCGGGTCCGGAGCACCGGCCGCCCCATGCACATCGCTTCCAGACTCACTAGGGAAAAACTCTCCACCCGGGAAGGCACCAACAACGCGTCGCATGCCGCGTAGTACCGCTTCGGGTCCCCGCACCCGACCAACCGGCAGATATCGCCCACGTTTTCCCGCGCGATCCGCCGCTTCAGCGCCTTTTCCCGCGGCCCTTGCCCGCAAATCAGGACCTGAAACCCCGGCAGCTTCCCCCGCCCGGCCACCCCCAGGTCCACCATCCAATCCTCATTCTTGGGGTCTTCGAACCGGCCCACGAACGCCGCGACGGTCGCTTCCGACCCGATGCCCAACCCGGCGCGCGCCTCCGCCTGCTCCGCCCGATCCGCCCGCGGGAACCGCTGCGGATCGACCCCGTGGGGGATCACCGTCACAAGCTCGGGCGAGCAGCGCGTGTTCTGAACCAGCCAGTCCCGCGCTTCGACGCTGGGCACATGACAATGGTCGCCCAGATCGGTCAGCAACCTCCAGAGCCCGCGCATCGGAATCCCCGGCATGTGGAGCGTGTACAGCACGGGGAACCGATAACGCTTGGCCAGACGCCGCGCCACCAGGGTCGCTTTGCGGTAATGTGTATGGATCAGGTCAACCGGGTTCTGCCGCAGATATGCATCAAGCGCCCGGCAGCAGCGCCGCAACGCCAGCGGCCCGCCGCGCAAAGGCACGTCGATCCAGGGCCACGGCGCAGCCTCGAACACCTCATGCCACGTCCCCCGTTCGCCCGCGATCGCTACGCGGTGGCCCACCCGGTGCATCGCTTCACTGATGTTGTAGAGGTAACGGCTGATGCCACCCACGTCGGAGGCAGACGTCAGATGCAAGATGCGCAGTGGCCGGCTCATCGAACCCATAGTTCGAAGCACGAATATAACATCTTTCTTTCAGCACCAGTTGCTGGCCCGCAGGCCGCCCGCGCTGATCGCCTCCACTCCCAGGATCACCTTTGGATATCGGCAGGAAGGACATGCTCAACCGAGGCTCAGACGCCGATCGCTCGAACTCGGTCTGCCGAATTCGGTCTGCAAGCCGATGCCACTGCCACGACGAGACGCTGCCTCCCACAACCAGTAGCGACCGTGAGGCGGTGCAATCCATCCCGGATGCCGCGCGGATCAACCGCGCTCGATCTCCCGATCTGGGTGCCCTGCTCGCACCGCGGAAATCCGACCTACCCACGAGCCACCGCCGCTTTGATCCGCTCAGCCAGTTCCACCAGCGGCACACGCTCCTTGCTGGTGGGCAGGCTCACAGCACGATTCTCGGCAAGCTGCTGCTCCATGCGATGAGACGCCGTCACAACGGTCGAATGGTT
>JAJUHR010000010.1 GCA_029267795.1 Planctomycetota bacterium | reverse complement strand
TGGGCATTGCAGGTCTGTCAGGTGGTCAGCCCGAAAGCGTCCCTTACAGCCCTCGGTCTTGCAATCCACCATGGGGTCGTTGAACCCGGCGACGTGGCCGGAGGCCACCCACACCTTCGGGTTCATGATGATCGTGCAGTCGACGCCGACCATCTCCAGCGGGTGGCCGTCGGGCCCATCGGGCGGGCAGCGCACGGTGTCGTGCCACCACGCCTCCTTGAGGTTGCGTTTCAGCTCCACCCCCAGCGGGCCGTAGTCCCAGAACCCGTTGATCCCGCCGTAGATCTCCGACGACTGGAAAATGAACCCGCGCCGCCGGCATAGCGCCACGATCTGGTCCATCGACTTGACCGGCGGACTGGGCGACGAAGCAGTAGCGACCTCGCTTTGACTCATGGTCCATTCCTGGGTGCCGTAAGCCCACGGGTTCGACCCGCGGGCGGGAAAATATCACACGTTGAAGCCTCCGCCGCGACGGTCCCCCAGCGGCTACCCGGCCTAAGCATAGCCTACTGCCCCCGCCCACCTATCGCCAGACGCGCCGTTCCGTAGAATACCGCGTCATGGCGCAGACGATTTCCCTGCCGATCGCCGGCCCGCAAGCCCCGTGCGACCCCTTCGCCCAGCGGCTGGCGGAGGATGGGCAGACGCTGACCCGCCGGTCGCTCGACACCCTGCAGCTGAACCTGGGCAAGATGTGCAACCTGGCCTGCCACCACTGCCACGTCGAGGCCGGGCCCAGCCGCACCGAGATCATGCCCTGGGACGTGATCAGCCGCATCCTCGCCTGGCTGGATCGGCACCGGCAGACCCTGGGCGTCAGCGTCGTGGACCTGACCGGCGGCGCCCCGGAGATGAACCCGCACTTCCGCCGACTGGTGCAGGAACTTCGCCTGCGTGGCCTGCACGTGCTGGACCGCTGCAACCTCACGATCCTGCTCGAGCCCGGCTACGAGGACCTGTGCGAATTCCTGGCCTCCCACCGGGTGGAGATCGTCGCCAGCCTGCCTTGCTACCTGGAACAAAACGTGGACCAGCAGCGTGGCCGGGGCGTCTTCCACAGCTCGATCGAGGCCCTGCGCCGCCTCAACGCCGCGGGCTATGGCCGGCCGGATTCCGGGCTCCGCCTCGACCTGGTCTACAACCCCGTGGGCTTCGGCTTACCCCCAGCCCAGCAGGCCCTGGAGGCCGACTACAAGCGCCAGCTGGGCGCCCGCTTCGGCATCGTCTTCAACCGGCTCTGGACGATCACCAACATGCCGATCCAACGGTTCGAGCACCAACTCCGCCGCCAGGGCCGGTACGAGGCTTACATGCAAAAGCTCATGGCGGCCCACAACCCCGCCAACGTCGACGCCGTGATGTGCCGCAGTCTGGTTAGCGTTGGCTGGCAGGGGGCGGTGTACGACTGCGACTTCAACCAGATGCTGCAGATGCCCCTGGGCGCCGGTTCTGCCCCCTTCGATGCTGACGAGCACACCACCGAGCGCTACAGTAAGAAGCTTTGGGAATTGACACCCGCGGAGCTGATCGGCCGAAGAATATCCACCGCGGCCCATTGCTTCGGCTGCACCGCCGGCGCCGGCTCCAGCTGCACGGGGGCGCTGTCGTGACCGGGTCGGCGCAGCCCCCCCCCGCGCGCAGGAGTTTTGTGGCCGGTGTCCCGCTTGGATCGTCCGGGCCCGCCGCCGTGGCTAGAAGAGGGGCGGATTCCCCATGGCCCGATTGGTCTCGAACTGCTGATGAGGTGATCGCTATGAACAGACGTTGGATTCTTGGGTTCTTCACCATCGCCCTGGGCATCGTCCTGTCGGTGCGCGTGGCGGACACGCTGGCCCGGCGCGAAGGCGACGTCCTTAGCCAGATCGACCTGCTCGTCGATGTCCGCCACGAGGTGGTGCAGGGCTACGTCGAGGAGCCGGACCAGAAGAAGATGATCACCGAGGCCGTGCGGGCGATGGTCGGCTCGCTCAATGACCCCTACACGCTCTACCTGCCCCCGGACGAGCTGGACCTGTTCGACAAGCAGGTCCGCGGGTCGTTCTCCGGCATCGGGGCCGAGATCGACATCCACGAGGGCCGCCTGCGCATCGTCTCGCCCCTGGAGGACTCCCCCGCCTGGCAGTCTGGCGTGATGGCCGGCGACATCGTGCTGGAGATCGACGGCCAGTCCACCGAGGGCATCACCCTCACCGACGCCGTCAAACGCCTGACCGGGCCTGAGGGCACCGAAGTCACCATCAAGGTCCGCCACCCCGCCGGCGACGAAAAAACCATCACGATCACCCGCGCCAAGATCAACGTCCAGACCGTCCGAGGACTCCGCAAGGGCGGCGACAACCACTGGAATTACATCCTCGACCCGGTCAACCGCATCGGGTACATCCGCATCACCCAGTTCAGCGAGAACACCGCCGAGGGCGTCCGCAAGGCCCTGGACCAGCTTCAAGCCGCCGACGCCCGCGGGCTGATCCTGGACCTGCGGTTTAACCCCGGCGGGCTGCTCGAATCCGCCGTGGCAGTATGCGACCTGTTCCTCGACCAGGGGCAGCGGATCGTCTCGATCAAGGGCCGCGCCGTCCCCGAGCGCGTCGAGCTGGCCACCACCGCCGCGGGCATCGGCCCGATCCCCATCGTCGTGCTCGCCAACGAGGCCAGCGCCTCCGCCGCCGAGATCGTCACCGGCGCCCTGGCCGACAACGGGCGTGCCAAGTTCATCGGCACGCGCACCTTCGGCAAAGGCAGCGTCCAGCAGGTCAAGATGCTCGAGCAGGGCCAAGGCGCCCTGAAGATCACCAATGCCTACTACTACCTGCCCAACGGCCGCAACATCCACCGCCGTGAGGCCGCCGAGGTCTGGGGCGTCGACCCGGAGGACGGCTTCTACGTCCCGATGACCACCGAACAGATGACTCGCATGGTGGACGTCCGCCGGGAAACCCAGGTCATCCCCGACGCCGACGCCCAGGGCAACCCGATCGTGGTCACGCCCGAATGGCTCGAATCCAACTTGGCCGACCCGCAACTCGCCGCGGGGCTGCGGGCGCTCTTGGGCTTCATCGAAACCGGCCAATGGCCCGTCGTCGGCCGATCCGGCGCCAACGAGATCGCCCTGGAAACCCGCCGCGAGAACCTGATCCGTCAGCGCGACCTGCTCGACGAGCGGCTGGAGGAGATCCAGGCCGAGCTCGCCAAGCTCCAGGCCACGGAACAGCAGGGGCAACAGCAGGAGCAACAGGCCGGGTCTCAGGTCCAGGGTCAAGCCGCCGCCAACGGCACTGGCGCCGCTGAACCCACAGCGTCTTTGGCAACGCCCGATCAACCCCCAGCCGCCGAGCCACCGCCCGCAACGCAGCCGATCGAATCCGCTCCGCTGGAGCCGGTAGCTCCATGACCGCCATCCTCGGCATCGAGACCAGCTGCGATGAGACCGCCGCCGCCGTGGTCCGCGATGGCCGGGAGGTGATCGCCCACGTCGTCGCCTCCCAGCACGACCTGCACGCCAAATACCGCGGCGTCGTGCCGGAGATCGCCAGCCGGGCGCACCTGGAACGCATCGGCCCCGTGATCGAAGAGGCTTTGCACAACGCCGGGCTCGGTTTCGACCAGATCGACGCCGTCGCCGTCGGCAACCGACCGGGGCTGATCGGCTCGCTGATCGTCGGCGTCAGCGCCGCCAAGGCCATCGCCTGGGCCGCAGGCAAGCCGCTGATCGGTGTCGACCACGTGCAGGCCCACCTCCATGCCGCATCGCTCTATTTCGCGACTTCCGGGGTTGGGGGCTCCGGGGTTGGCAGACCGCCCGAACCGCCGCCACCGCCACAGTTCCCCGCCTTGGGGTTGGTCGTCTCCGGCGGGCACACCGCCCTATACCGCGTCGACGCCCCCTCGCAAATCCACCGGCTTGGCGCCACCATCGACGACGCCGTCGGCGAAGCCTACGACAAAGCCGCGGTGATCCTCCAGCTGCCGTACCCAGGCGGCCCCCACCTCGACCGCCTCGCCGCCCAGGGCGATCCCACCGCCCACCGCTTCCCACGGTCCCTGCTCGAACCCGGTAGCCTTGATTTCTCGTTCAGCGGCTTGAAAACCGCGTTGCTCTATGCCGTCCGTGGCCACCCCCAGGGTCGCGGCGACCACGCCCGGTTCGAGCATTCCGCCGCGGAACTGACCGACCGGCAACGTGCCGACCTGGCCGCGTCGTTCCAGGCCGCCGCGGTCGACATGCTGATCCTCAAGATCGAGCGGGCCCTCGACTTGCTCTTCGCTGGGGCAACGCCCGCTCGCAGCCTGATCATCGGTGGGGGGGTCAGCGCCAACTCGCTGCTGCGCGCCCGTGCCGTGGAGCTGGGCCTTCGCCGTCGGATCGACGTGCACCTGCCCGCGATGGCGTTCTGCCTCGACAACGCGGCGATGATCGCCGGCCTGGCCCACGAGTCTTTTTTGCTCCAACGCTTCGACGACCTGCACCTGCCCGCCGTCGCGACCACCGCCTTTTGACCGTGTCCCCACATTTTGCGCCCTTGGGGGGCTCACATGGAGGAACTAAAGGGGGGCCCCGATCCACGGATCAGGTGGAAGGGGGGGCCCCGATCCACGGATCAGGTGGAAGGGGGGGCCCCGATCCACGGATCAGGTGGGGGAAATCAGTTCACACCGAGGGGATGTCCGCCTCGGTGGTCGCCAGGATCCCCTTCTCCAGTCGCTCCTTCTCTTTCGCCACCCACGGAATCGTCGCCGCGTTGCGCTCGACCCACAGCGGGATCGGGGTCCGCAGGCCCTTGCGGTCCAGCTCGGTGAACTCCACCACCATGTCCCCGCGCGTGTAGCTGGATAGGTCGTGGTTCTTGCCCATGTGGATGCAGTCGGTCGGGCACGGCTCCGTGCACAGGGCGCAGAACATGCACTTCTGGTAGTCGATCGCGTACCGCAGCAGCTCGCCCCCCACCGCCTTGCCCGTGGCCTTATCGATCTTCCGCGGGGCCGACTTGTCGATGTAGATGCAGTCCACCGGGCACGCCTTGGCGCACATGTCGCACGCGATGCACTTTTCCGCCTCGAACTCGTGGATCCCCCGGTACCGCGGCGCGAACGCCAGCTTCTCGAACGGGTACTGGATCGTCACGGTCTTGGAGAAACAGTAGCGCAGGGTGATCTTCATCCCGGTCAAGATGCTCTTAACCGTGTCGTAGATGTTGCGGAAGTAACCCTGGGCTGGGCCCGATGCGCTGGCTGGCATAACGGCAGTCCCTTTCAAGCCGCTCCATGTTATCGGTGGACCGGCCCCTTGGCCAACACCGGCGTCGCGGTCTGCGCTCTCGAAACCCGCTCAACATGGCCCGCCGGATTTTGCCGCCGATCGGCCGCTGGCGCGCCTCGGACCCCGCTACAATCTCCCACCGTGTCGCTTGAACTGCTATTCCTGGGCACCGGCACCAGCGCCGGGGTGCCGATGATCGGTTGCGATTGCGACGTCTGCCGCTCGACCGATCCGCGCGACCAGCGCACCCGCCCCAGCGTCCTGATCCGCTACCCGGACCCCTCCCCCGCCCCCCGCCGCTACGATGGCTCGCCCGTCCCCGCGTCGCCCCCACGCCAGTTCCTCATCGACGCCGGCCCGGACATGCGCGTCCAGCTCATCCGCCATCGCGTCCATCGGCTTGACGGCGTGCTGTTCACCCACACCCACGCCGACCACGTCATGGGTATCGACGACCTGCGCCGCATCAACGCGGTGATGAACGGCCCGGTGCAGATTTACGCCGAGCCCGCCGCCCTGCAGACCCTCCGCGCGATGTTCTTCTACATCTTCGAGTCGCACCGCAATGTCAATTCTTCGTTCGTCGCGACGTTGATCCCCCAGCCGATCAAGCCCGCCCAGCCGTTGGACCTGTTCGGCGCCCGCTGGACGCCGATCCGCCTGCTCCACGGTCGCCTGCCGATCCTGGGCTTCCGCGTCGATTACCCCGCGGACCCCGCCGACCCGGACGCAGCCACCCACAGCCTCGCTTACTGCACCGACGTCTCCGGCATCCCGCCCGAAACCTACCCGCTGCTGCGAGACCTCGATGTGCTCGTCGTCGACGCCCTAAGGTACCACCACCACCCCACGCACATGACCGTGGACCAAGCCCTGGGCGTGATCGAGCAGCTCGGCCCCCGCCGGGCGTACCTCACCCACGTCGCCCATGACATCCAGCACGCGGACCTCGAGGCCAGGCTCCCCGACCATGTGTTCCTCGCCTTCGACGGGTTGACCGTCGACGTGCCGTCCATTGCGCCCGATTAAAAATCGATTGGCCCGCCGGATGACCCGCCGCGCCCTACGGGCTGCCGTCCCTCGTGCCGATCAGTTCGCGCAGCGCCTTGCCCACGTCGGGCTGCCGCATCAGATGCTCGCCCACGAGGATCCGGTGCACCCCCGCCCGCTCCAGCCGCTCCACGTCCCGGCGCGACGTAATCCCCGATTCGCTCACCAGCACGTCCAGGTTCTCCACCATCCCCAGTAGGCGCAGCGTGTGGCTCACGTCCGTCTTCATCGTGCGAAGGTCGCGGTTGTTGATCCCCAGCAGCGTGTACGTTGGGTGCGGGAAGCCGATGTGCGGCCGCACTTTCAGCAGGTTTTCCACGTCGTGCACTTCCACGAGCGTGGTCAGCTTCAACTGGGTCGCCAGGATCAGCAGGTCCAACAGGGCCGCCTCGTCCAGGCATTCGGCGATCAGCAGCACCGCGTCCGCTGCCGCCGCGCGTGACTCGTACAGCTGATAGGGGTCGATGATGAAGTCCTTCCGCAGCACCGGCAGCGGCACCGCCCGCTTGATCTGCTCGATGTGCGACAGCGACCCTTGGAAATACTTCTGATCCGTCAGGCAGCTGATCGCCGCCGCCCCTGCTTCGTGATACGCCCGCGCCAGCGCCGCAGGGTCGAAGTCTTCCCGGATCACCCCCGCCGACGGGCTGGCCTTCTTGATCTCCGCGATCACGCGCAGCTGCCCCGGCGGGTGCGTCACCGCCTTGAAAAAGTTCCGTGGCGCCGGGCTCGCGATCGCCCGTTCCCGCAGCCGCTCCAACGGCTCCTGCTGCTTGGCGGCCTCGACCTCCAGGCGCTTGTCCGCAACGATCTGAGCGAGCACGTCGTTCATGGGATTTACCCGTCCCCTCTCGCAGCGTGAGGCTGATTCTGCCGATGCAGTTAAAGCCATAGAATACCGCGGTGGCGTTGGTTCGCCGTGGAGACTGCTCCGCGGAGGCTCCACATGAAGGACTACATCGCCTCGCGATGGGGCGTCGCCAAGCCCGGACCGCAGCCGCGGTATCTTCGCTGCGCGGGACACGCTGAATTAGCCCCACACTCCCATCACCTGTCTAGCTAAGGGTACCCACGTGCCCAAGATCGGATTGCTGGCGGATTCGCACGGGCAGGCGGCCAGGACGCGTCGCGCCGTCGAGCTCCTGGCGCAAGCGGGCGCCGATATCCTGATCCACCTGGGCGACGCTTGCGCGGAAAGTGTCTTAGACGCCTTGCTGACGGCCGGCCCCGATCCCAGGACCCCGTTGCCCATCCACGTGGTCTTCGGCAACATGGACACGGACACTCCCCAGCTCACCCGCTATGCCGCCGCATTAGGCTTCCACGTCAATCACCCGGTGGGCCGCCTGGACCTGCCCGCCGACCGCCGGCTGGTTTTCATGCACGGGCACGATCCCGTTGCGATGGGACAGGCTTTGGCGGATGGCGTGGCGTACCTTTGTCATGGCCACACCCACCGGGCCACCGACCAACGCCGGGACCGCACGCGGATCATCAACCCCGGCGCCCTGTTCCGCGCGCCGGTCTATTCCGTGGCGATGCTCGACACCGACGCCGACGACCTGCGGTTTTATCAGCTCGACGGATGCTGGTAAGCTAGCTCCCACCGGCCCGACGCGATCGCCTTAGCCCCGGCCTCACGACGCCCATTAAACTCATACGCGTACCCGGATGCCCGACGGCAAGCCCTCCCAAGACGCTCTCTCCCAGTTGACGATCCGGACCTACCAATCTCAGGACCGCCAGACCGTCTCGCGACTCTTCCGCGAGGGACGGCTCGTGGGCCAGATCCCGCCTACCGACACCGGGGCCGATATCGAACGCATCCGCGAAAATTACCTCACCGACGAGCCGGCCAATCACTTCTGGGTCGCGGAACTCCACGGGCGGGTCCTGGGCATGATCGGCGTCCTCAAACGCCGCGAGCACACCGCCGAGGTCCGCCGCCTCCGCGTCGACAAGCCCTGGCAGGACACCCCCATCGGCGCCAAGCTCATGGAAACCGCCCTGGCCCATTGCCGACGCCACGGCTTCCTCAAGGTCGTCCTCGACACCGGCTTCGACACCGACGTCGTCATGGGCCTGTTCGACCGCTTCGGCTTCCAGCACACCCGCACCAAGAACCGCGCCGGCAAGGAAGTCCTCGAGTTCTACTTGGACCTCTACCGCCCGCACAAACCCGAGCAGCCGCACGGGCACGACTGAACCGCCTGCCCCACCAAGCTCGCCCCCAGGGCCTGAGCGGGCCGCACCCCCGCGCTTCCGCCTATCGTTGCAGCGTGAACCTTAACACCCGCCCCCAGCCAACCGACGACCGCACCGAAGAAGCCCGACTCTTCCACGAGGGCGTTCACCTTTTCAACACCGGGGAATGGTTCGAAGCCCACGAGGCTTGGGAAGGGATTTGGCACATGGCCAGCGGCGACCGCAAACGCTTCTACCAGGGGCTGATCCAGTGCGCGGTCACCATCGAGCACATCCGCCGGGGCAACCCCCGGGGCGTGCTGACCGTTTACAAGACCGCCGTGCCCAAATTCCGAGGTCTGCCCGAGGTCTACATGGGGGTGAACATCCCCCGGCTGCTCGCGGGGCTCGAACGCGTGGTCGCCCCGATCCGCGCCCTGCCCCCGGCCGCGTTCGATCCCACCCGCCCGCGAGGGCAAAACCTGCCCCTGAATCGCTCCCAAGTCCCGCGCATCGAGTTGGAATACGACCCCTTCGCGTCCGCTTAGTGGGGTCCATGATCCGCACACCATGGAAATTCGCCCCGCGTGGCAACGTGGGGTTCCCCGGCCCGATCACCCGCGATGGGGTCCCTTCAGCCCCAATTGAGATGCCGGCGGCGTGTTCACCGCACCGGGCTGAACCGTGAACCCGCCAACGGGACGCGATAATTTTCGGGGGTATGCGGCTGCGACCACTCCAGAGCCATCAAGGCGCCGACCGCCACCACAGCATTCGCCACCGCCATCGTCCACGCCGGCAGCTTCAGGCACACCAGCGCGCTGGTGGCCAGCAGCACCGCCAGCGTCACCGGGATCATCCCCCGCCACGCCAGCCGCATCAATTGATCGAACCGGAACCGCGGCAGCGTCCATCGCACCCACATCATCACCAGCAGCAACATCGCGACCTTGACGATGAACACCAGTGATTTGAGCGCCACCCACCCCAGCCCGCCCACCAGCGGCTCGTGCACCACCGGCAGGTCCCACCCGCCCAGAAACAGCAGGGCGAATAAGGCCGACCCCGCGATCATGTGCATGTACTCGCTGAGCATATACAACGCCCACTTCATCGAGCTGTACTCGGTGTGGTACCCGCCCACCAGCTCCTGCTCACACTCCGCCAGGTCGAACGGCGCCCGGTTGCATTCTGCCAGCACGCACGTGAAGAAGACCACCGCCAGCACCGGCTGGTAGAACACGTTCCACACCCCGTTGGCTTGAAGGTGCACCAGCATGTCCGCCCGCGCGGTCCCGTGCACCAGGATGATCGTCAGCGCGCTGACGCCCGTGGGGATCTCGTAGCTGAGCATCTGCGCCGCCGCCCTCAGCCCCCCCAAAAACGAGTACTTGCTGTTCGACGCGTACGCCCCGACCACCACGCCGTACACCCCCAGCGACCCGATCGCCAGCGCGTAGATCACCCCGATCGGGATCGCCGCCGCCGTCACGCTCACGACCCGGCCGCCCCACTGCAGGTATCCGCCCCAAGGCACGATCGCCCAGCCCAGCATCGTCGGGATCAACACCATCACGGGCGCCAGCAAGAACAGCGCCCGTTCCGCTCCGGGCGGCGTATAGTCTTCTTTCAGCAGCAGCTTCAAACCGTCCGCCAGCGGCTGGCCCAGACCCCAGCAGGAGTGCCGCACCGGCAGCACGCCGAACGAAAACCCCACCCGGTTCGGGCCGATCCGGTCCTGCGTCCACGCCGCCACCTTCCGCTCCAACAGGATCAGGTAGGCGCAGCCGAGCAGCATCACGTGCACCGCGACCACGATCGTCACCAGACTGGCTATCAATTGTGCATCCATCGACACCCCACGCAATAAAACCAAATCACAACTTACCTTCTAACCGCCCGCGCCGCGCTTGGCAACACATGACCCAGCTTCTGGGTCACTCGGCGGGCCCGGACTCTCCGCAGGATCCCGCCGCCGCCCGCGATCCCCCACCGGAACTTTCTGCGCCCGAACTTATCTATACAATAAACCTCCCAGTTGACCGGGCTGAGCCTGCGATCCGCACGCAGCTTCATCGCCCTCTTGCTTGAACGAGGGTAGCGATCCGAGGATCGCCATACCGAGGAACGCCGCTTGCCCCCATCCTCTTCTGCCAAGCCTCAAACCAACGACGAATCGATCAAGGAAACGCTCGGGTCGGTCGTCATCGCGTTCATCCTTGCGTTCGTGTTCCGTGCCTACGTCGTCGAGGCGTTTGTCATCCCCACCGGTTCGATGGCGCCGACATTGCTCGGCAGGCACGTTCCCCTAACCTGTGCCCAGTGCGGCTATTCATTCGCCGTCGACGCTCCCAGCAGCCGTGAAGACGCACCCGACTTGGGTTATGACAACCAGGCCCTGTGCCCGATGTGCCACTACCCCAACGTCCTGCCTCGCGACCAGCGCATCAGCGCAGGCGACCGCATCCTGGTGCACAAGTACATCTACACCCTGACCGAGCCCCGCCGCTGGGACGTCGTGGTCTTTAAAGCCCCCCACCAGCCGGATATCAACTTCATCAAGAGGCTCGTCGGCCTTCCCCAGGAAAGCCTTTATATCTTCGAGGGCAACATCTTCACCCGCTCGGACCTCCCCGGCCCCGGTGTCAACCACGCTTGGCGGATCGCCCGTAAAACCCGTCGACCCGAAGTCCAACGCGCCGTCTGGCAGCCGATCTACCACAACCAATACGTCCCGCTCGATGCCGGCCGCGACAGTCCCGGCCGCGGTGAGCACCCCTGGGCGGTGCCCTGGGTCCCCGATAACCCCGACGATTGGGACCTCCAGGGCCGCAACGGATACCGGCACCAAACCGACCGCAAAGGCGCCATCCGCTTCGACTTCGATACCAGCTTGCAGGGAGGGCCCGGCGAGTACGCCTACAACCAGATCAAACGCATGACCCTACCGTTCGAGCCCATCGAAGAAGTCCGCATCGCTGCCGCTTTCGAGCCCCGTGAACCGGGCCTCGCTGTGGTCTTGCAGACCACCGCACGCCTCGATAACCCCCAGGGCCACCCGATGGCCTTGATGGCCGTCGTCGACGCGCAGGGCCTTGCGAGTCTCCACGCGGTCGACCCCCGCGCCGGCTCGACCCGCCAGCTTCAGGGACCCGTGGATGTCGGGCCTTTCGCCGCCGGCCGCTCCCGCTTCGTCGAGCTGTGGTACGCCGATCAGGAGGCCAGCCTGTGGATCGACGGCAAGCGGGTCCTCGTCCACGCGTTTGACATACCTTTCGAAGTGATCCAACTCCGACGGCCCGCGCCGGCTTACCCCGACGTGGCCGTCCAAGTCGCCGGCAGCCCGGTCACCCTGCACCGCCTCGAGCTCGACCGTGATCTGTATTACTCCAGCACCCGCATCGAAGGCACCCCCGCCCGGGGCGCACTCATCAAAACTCCTGGGGGGGGCATCAGCGATCCCGTGGCCCTTGGACCCGACCAGTTCTTCTGCCTCGGCGACAACAGTCCGATGAGCCACGACGGTCGCTACTGGGACAAGCTCAACCCGTGGATCGCCCTGCGATACTTCCCTCCCGCCCCAAGAAACGACCCGAACGCCAACCTCGGCATCGTGCCCCGCGAGCTCCTGATGGGCCGCGCCTTTTTCGTGTACTTCCCCGCGCCGCTGCGGCTAAGACCCGAAGCCATGGGTTTCATCCCCAACTTCGGCGCCCTGCGGTTCATCCACTAGAGCGTTTTTCGTTTGAGTGTAGAGTCACTCGAATTGGGGTGGCTGGGGCAAAGCGCAGCGATGCCCCGATACCCCCGGAATTTGCTGTGGTGTCGCTTCGCTCCACCACAGGCACCCTGAGCCCCATCACTTTACATCTAACGAACAACGCTCGATGTGTGATTGACAGGTGGCGCACGGCCGCGAACGGGCGCTTTTACCCGTCGATCGACCAAGTGCTGATGGCGGTTTGCTGAGCCCCCGTAACGCTTTGAGCCCCCTGGGAAGATTTCTGGCTGCCCTCGGCCGCGAGCTTTTCCATCAGCATCTGCCAGGTTTGTTTTTCATATTCCAGCAGGCTGATGCACTCGTCCACCACCGCCAAATCCCGCTGGGTATTGGCGTCGACAAGCCTTCGGAAGATGTACGTATACAGGGCGCTGAGCTTCGAACACAGCTCGGGGGCAACGTCGTGGTTCAGGCTGGTCGACAGCTCGAGCACGATCTTCTGGGCCCGCATCAGGCAGTTGTAGCTCGTCTCGTAGTCCTTCTTTTCCAGTGCCGGCTTGGCCTGCCGGCAAAACTTGATCGCCCCCTCGTACAACATCAACCGCAGCTCCTCCGGGCTGGCCGTGAGGATCTTGGTGCGAAGGTATGGGTTAACTGCGTTATGGTTGGCGCTCATATCCGCTTTAACGGCCGAAAACACCCTGCCTGCCCTGTCTCGACCCGGCAGCCTTTCGGGCCCCCCCTCTTAGGTCCACAATGTCCGTGGCACCGGCTATATCGGCGATCTTTCGACCATGCCCTTACTTAACCCCCCACAAGCCCGCATCGTGATGGCCGATGACCCCGTGACGTGCAAACGCAATAGCCCGACATCGCAGGGATTAAGCGGCAGGCCGGCCCACTTCTTCCGGCAGTGGGTGGCTGATGCCGTGCAACAAGGTCCTGCGGAAAGCCTCGTTGGTGATCCACCAAGGTCGCCTCAGCAGGTGCTGGAAGATATAACGCCTGCCGTCTTGCCCCTTAAGCTCGGCTTCCGCCAGGGCGTAGATACGCCGCCGTACGTCACAGTTCATCCACAACGCGTAACGCTGCCCCAAAGGCAGATGGTCCATATAACGCTGCGCCACCGCGATATGTTCCAATCCTGCTCGAATCGTGGCTTGTGGCAAGCTTTCATCCGTCTTCTCACGTTCAGCGGCTAAGGCCCGCTGCACAACCCTCGGTTGCTCTTGGGCGGCTAACAACCGGCACCAATACTCGTAGTCGAACGAATACTCCAGGCTGGGGTCCAACAACCCGTGCCGGTCGATCAGCCTTCGGCTCAGGAACGTCGTCGACAGGGGCAATAGGCCGGAATCGCGCATCAGGAAGGACGCCAGCGAATCTGGCTCCCGTGCCGGGATCACCCCCAGCGTTTGATCCGCCTGGCCGATCTTCAGCCCCTGCCCCACCAGCCAACCGGTTGACCCGACCCCTGTCATGCCATCCGCCACTTCCGATAGGGCCCCCGGGAGCAGCAGGTCTTGACCAGTCACGACCGCAACGATCTCGCCCTCCGCGGCTTCAAGACCCAAATTGATGGCCTGACTGATCGATGAACAGTTTTGGTGGATCTGCACATGGATCTCGTCTTCGTACCTTTGAATGGCCTGGGCGCTGTTGTCGCTGGACCCCGCGTCGACAACGATATATTGAAGGTTGTCGTACCCCTGATCCAGGACACTACAAATCGTTCTTTCGAGAAACGGCTCGTGGCTGGAGTAGGGGGTGATCACCGTGATCCGCGGTTGGCCCATGCCTAGACCCCTTTGATTTGCCCTCCGCTCGGTGGAACACCCCTGATATCGGTCGGCGTGGGCGGCACCTTAATGTCACAACCCCTACAACCCGTACAATCGATATAAACCCACTAGGTAATCGGCTTTGAGATATGTTTTTGGCCACAGATTAAATTTATAAGTTATCGTATTTAAATAATTTATTTTTTATATAACTATGTGCGCGATTGCCTTAGTGGTGATGGCAAAGCCTGCCGTGATCGGTCGGGTTAAAACCCGTTTGATCGGAACCTTGACCGCTCATCAAGTTGCGGCGGTCTATTCGGCGATGCTGGATTGTGTGCTTGAGCGCGTCAAAACATATGTTCGATCGGATTGTATAAGATATGTTTTGGCAATAGATTATTCGTCGATTTTATTTGGATGCGCTGCCCTGGGCGTCATTCGAACTATGGCGAGGGGCTTTCATCCGGTCGATCAAGGCCAAGGCGATTTGGGAGACCGGATGGGCCGTGTTTGGAGGT
>JAJUHR010000218.1 GCA_029267795.1 Planctomycetota bacterium | reverse complement strand
CTCGCTGGCGAGGATGGCCTCGTAGTCCTCGATCTGAGTGAGGAGCTTGGCGTACTCGTCCACGAGTTTTTCGATCTCCAGACCGACCAGCTGGATCAGCTGCAGGCGGCCGATGGCCTCGGCCTGGGTGCGGGACAGGGCCACGTCGCCGGCGGCGGCGCGTGCGGCGAGTCGCGGGGGGAGCTTTGCCGCGTACGGGTGGCCGGGCGCGATGCGGAACTGCCGGGCCATGAGCTTGCCGATCGCTTCCTCACGGGTGCGGGAGGAGCGGATCAGGCGGATGACCTCCTCGATGTCGCAGACGGCGTAGATCAGGCCCTCGATGCGGTGGGCCTCCTGCTGGGCCTGGCGCAGGCGGTAGGTGGTGCGGCGGCGGATCACCTCGAACCGGTGGGCGATGTAGAGCTGGATCAACTCTTTGAGGCTCAGGGTGCGCGGCTGGCCCTTGACCAGGGCGACGTTGATGACGCTATAGGTCGACTGCAGCGGGGTGGTCTGGTAGAGCTGGTTCTCGACGACGTTCGGGTCGGCGCCGCGCTTCAGCTCGATGACAACGCGCATGCCCTGGCGATCGGAGGATTCGTCGACGATGTTCGAGACGTCCGTGATGCGTTCGAGCTTGCGGTTTTCGACGATCTTCTCGACGATCCCGGCGTTCTTGGAGACCTGGTAGGGGATCTGGGTGACCACCAGGGCGTCGCGGCCGTTTTTGAGCTGTTCGTGGTGGACGCGGGCGCGGACGACGAGGCGGCCGCGACCGGTGGCGTAGGCTTCGGCGATGCCGCGGCGGCCGCAGATGATTCCGCCGGTGGGGAAGTCCGGCCCGGGGACGATGTGCATCAGCTCGGCCAAGCCGATCTGGGGGTTGTCGATGACGGCGATGATGGCGTCGCAGATTTCGCCGAGGTTGTGTGGGGCCATGCTGCAGGCCATGCCCACGGCGATGCCGGTGGAGCCGTTGACCAGCAGGTTGGGGAAGCGGGCGGGCAGGACCTTGGGCTCGTCGACGGTTTCGTCGAAGTTGGGCTGCCAATCGACGGTGTCGAGCTTCAGGTCGTCGAGCATCTCCATGGCGTGGGCGTGCAGGCGGGCCTCGGTGTACCGCATGGCGGCGGGCGGGTCGGGGTCGATCGAGCCGAAGTTGCCCTGCTTGTCCACCAGGACGTAGCGGGTTTTCCAGTCCTGGGCCATGTTGACCAGGGTGGGGTAGATGGCGCTGTCGCCGTGGGGGTGGTACTTCTTCATCGTCTCGCCGACGATGCCGGCGCATTTGGAGTGCTTGCGACCTGGAGTGAGGTTCAAGTCGTTCATCGCGACGAGGATGCGGCGCTGCGAGGGCTTCAGGCCGTCGCGCGCGTCGGGCAGGGCGCGGTCGACGATGGTGCTCATCGCGTAGGTCAGGTAGCTCTCGGAGAGCTCCTGCTCGATGGGCAGGTCGATCGTGCGGCCGAGGACGAGCGGCTGGGGGGGCATCGAGTCGTCGTGGGGCCGATCGTGGCCGTCGCCGGACTTGGAAGGGGGTTGCGCCATAGGGGCCTGCTCACTCCGTGCGAAGGGGTTTCAACCCATGTCCAGGGGGTAGATTTTACCCCCTGCCGGTGGCGGCGGCGAATGAGCGCGGGCGGACGACCAGCGGGGGTGTTACGATGGGTCGGGCGGCTATAAGACCGCGGCCTTTCCCGAAATCGCCCCGGTGTCCCGATGTGCTCGATCTGCCATACCCATCTGCTTTTTTCCTGGTCCTGGATGCTTGCCGGGCTGGTGGCGGGCGCCGTCCAGGGGATGCGGTTTCACGATGAGCACTGGCTGGGTGGGTACGGCTCGTGGAAGCGACGGATGACGCGCCTGGGGCACGTGGCGTTCCTCGGCACGGGGTTGATTAACTTGGGTTTTGCCCTGTCTGTGCAACACGCGATGGAAGGCGGCTGGCCGGTGCGCTGGGCGTCGGGCCTGTTGATCCTGGGGGCGCTGGGCATGCCGGTGGTCTGTTACGTGGCGGCGTGGAGGGTGTCTTTGCGTCATTTGTTCGTCTTTCCTGTGGCTTGCCTGGTGGCGGGGATCGGGCTTTTCCTGGTTGTTTTGGCTGGCTCCTAAAGCAACGTGGGCGTTACGGATGAAGATCGGCTTGGTCGCGATGAGCGGGGTGCGGGCGTGCGACCCAACCTTGTTGGAGTTGGGGATGACGCTGCCGGGGTTCGCCCCTCGCATGCGGGCGATCGCCTCGATGCCGAGCCTGGGCTTGCTCACGCTGGCGGGGATGACCCCGGAACGCCACGAGGTCAGGTATATCGAAGTGGCGGAGGTCACGGCGGGGCTAACCGAGCTGCTCGACATGGACCTGGTGGCGATTTCGACCTTGAGCGCTCAGGCTTTCGAGGCGTATCGGCTGGCGGAGCGGCTGCGGGCTGCGGGGGTGCCCGTGGTCATGGGCGGTCTGCACGTGACCAGCGTTCCGGTAGAGGCCTTGGAGCATTGCGACGCGGTGGTGATCGGAGAGGGAGAGGTCGGCTGGCCCCAGGTGCTTAACGATGCGGAGCGCGGGCGGTTGCAGCGGCGGTACCCCACGGCTGCGGCATCGTTCGACCTGGCCGAGGCTCCCCTACCGGCGCTGGAGCTGCTCGGCGAGCGGCGCTGCCCCCGATTGACCGTGCAGAGCTCCCGCGGGTGCCCGTATCGCTGCGAGTTCTGCGCCAGCTCCGTGATGCTTTCGCCCACGTACAAGCAAAAACCGCTGGAAAAGGTGCTGGCCGAGATCGATCGAATCCGTGAGCATTCGCCTCAGTCGCTGATCGAATTCGCTGACGATAACAGCCTGGTCAACCGCTCGTACTGGAAGAAGCTGCTGCCGTCGCTGAGCCAGCGGCGTGTGCGGTGGTTTGCGGAGACGGATGTTTCGATCGGGGCGGACGACGAGCTTCTGGGGCTGATGCATGCCAGCGGGTGCATGGAGGTTTTGCTGGGCCTGGAAAGCCCGGTCGAAAGTGGCTTGGCGGGGCTCGAGTTGCGGTCGGATTGGAAGCGGCGGCAACTACCGCGCTACAAGGCGTTGGTCGACAACATCCAGCGGCATGGGATCCGCGTGAACGGCTGCTTCATCGTGGGGTTGGATGGGCATGGGCCGGAGATCTTCGACCACGTCTACCGGGCGGTGGAAGCGTTGGAGTTGTACGACGTGCAGGTGACCGTCCCGACGCCGTTTCCCAACACGCCGCTGTACTACCGCTTGCGCGCCGAGGGGCGGTTGCTTGAAGACCTGGCATGGGACAAGTGCACGCTGTTCGATGTGAACTTTCGGCCATCGCCCATGTCGGTGCAGGAGCTGACCGAGGGCTTTCGCGGGCTGGTCGCGAGGCTGTACCGCGAGGATTTCACCCGGTGGCGCCGCGAACGGTTCCGGCGCAGGAGTTTGGCAAACGCTGAGCTGGAAGGGAATATGCCCCTATGAAACAGCTCATTTCCGCACCTGTGGTCTTCGGCATCGCGGCGGCCTACGACGGGTTGCTGGGCCTGGGGTTCTTGTTTTTCCCGCGGCCCCTGTTCGACCTGATCGAAGCGACACCACCCGGCCATTGGGGGTACATCCAATTCCCGGCGGCGTTGCTGATCGTGTTCGCGCTGATGTTTATCGCGGTGGCGATCCAGCCGATGCAGAACCGCAACCTCGTGCCCTATGGGGTTCTGCTGAAGCTGAGCTATTGCGGCGTGGTGGGTTACTACTGGGCGCTGACGGACATCCCGCTGATCTGGAAGCAATTCGCCGTGGCCGACGCGGTGTTCGCCGTGTTGTTCCTGTGGGTGTGGATCCGGCTGGCGCTGTGGCGGTAAGCTGGTGGGGGTTCGCTGAGTCAACAGCCACGCCTGGGTGCTGCTGCTGCTGCTGCTCTAAGCCCCAGTCCCCCCAATGCGAGGAACGCCGCACCCCTATGCGGGACGCCCCAAGCCCGCGCGGGCTAGCTACAATCCCCACCCTTATGGAAGCAGGAATCGTCGGCCTCCCGAATGTCGGCAAGAGCACGCTGTTCAACGCGCTGACCGCGGCGGGCATCCCCAGCGAGAATTACCCCTTCTGCACGATCGAGCCGAACGTCGGCATCGTGCCGATCCCCGACCCGCGCCTGGAGCGGATCAACCGG
>JAJUHR010000428.1 GCA_029267795.1 Planctomycetota bacterium | reverse complement strand
TGCTCGGATGCTCCGGCGGGTGCCACTGACAAACTTGTTTGTCAGTGTCCGAAAGGCTGCAAGACAACCATTCTCACTCATACGCAGGGTGCCACAGCTTGCTTGCAAGCTGTGCGAACACCCCGGTGACCATCGCTTGCAGCAACCGGTGGTCCGCAACCGACTTTAAAACCCTCCGTCCCAGGGTATTGCGGTGTAGATGAAAAAATTGCCCTTCAAAGAGACAGGGGTTTTGAAACCAGTTCTAGAGGCCCTAAGCCAGCCCCCCTCCGTGCCGCCGCTCGCTCCCCCCACTATACTTTCACCCATGCCCGGCCCCGACCTCCGCACCGACATCGTCGAGGTATACGTCTTCCGCCGGCGGGCCGTCGAGCTTCCCACCTCACACCCTACGAATCCCACTTCTCAAGATCCCACCGCACTCGAGTTCCTTCAGCTCCGCAGAACCCAGCCGCCCTTGAGCGGCGCCTGGCAACCCGTGCTGGGACACATCGAGCCCGGCGAAACCGCTTCCCAAGCCGCCCTGCGCGAACTGGCCGAAGAAACCGGCTACCGCCCGGGCGCGGGCCTGCTGAACCTTTGGCAACTGGAATTGGTCAACACCTACTTCCTCGCCTCGCTCAACCGCGTCATGCTGGGCCCGGGGTTCGCCGCAGAGGTTGCCCCCGGCATCGAACCCACTTTCGACGCCGCTCACGACGCAGCCCGTTGGGTCCTCCGCGACCACGCCGACCGCGCGTTCTTCTGGCCCGGACAGCGCGCCGCCATCGCCCACATCGTCGACGACATCCTGCCCGCAGATTCCCTCGCTGCCCCCGCACTGCGAATCCCCTTGCCCGACGCGTAACCCGCTGCCCCCCGCCCGCCCCTGCCGGTCGCCTCAAAACCCGCCAGGGCTTATCATCCCCACGCAACCCCCCGAAATGCCCCCCGGCACCCAAGCACGATCGGGATCACCCCCATGGACTACTTCGAATACCGCAACGGCCGCCTGTTTTGCGAGGACGTGCCCGTCGAAGAACTGGTCTCCCGCGTCGGCACACCGGTGTACGTGTACTCCCGCCGCACGATCGAGGACCATTACGACAAGCTCGCCCACGCCTTCGCCGAGCTCGACCCAATCATCTGCTACTCCATCAAAAGCTGCGGCAACATCCACCTCTGCAAGCTCCTGGCAGACCGCGGCGCCGGCATGGACGTGGTCAGCGGCGGCGAACTCTACCGCGCCCAGCTCGCCGGCACCCCCATGAACAAGGTCGTCTACGCCGGCGTCGGCAAAACCGACCCCGAGATCCGCCAAGCCATCGAAGCCGGCATCGGCTGGTTCAACATCGAGTCCGAAGCCGAGTTCCGCAACATCGCCTCCATCGCCCGCCACATGGGCATCACCTGCCGCGGCGCGCTCCGCGTCAACCCCGACGTCGACCCCAAAACCCACGCCAAAACCACCACCGGCAAAAAAGAAACCAAGTTCGGCGTCGACCTCGAACGCGCCCTGCACTTCTTCGAGTCCTTCGGCAACGACCCGAACTGCCGCGTCACCGCCATCCACCTGCACATCGGCTCACCCGTCTACAGCGCCCAGCCCTACGTCCAGGCCGTCCGTAAGGCCCTGGCACTCATCGACGACTTGGCCGCCCGCGGGATCCAAATCGACGCCCTGGACATCGGCGGCGGCTTCGGCGCCGACTATGAATCCGGCCAATCCCCCCTCGCCGCCGAGTACGCCGCCCAGCTCGTCCCGCTCCTGAAAGACTTCCGCCGCCGCGGGGGCACGATCATCCTCGAGCCCGGCCGCACCATCGTCGCCAACGCCGGCGCCCTGCTGACCCGCGTCCTCTACGTCAAGCTCGGCGGCCGCAAAAAATTC
>JAJUHR010000319.1 GCA_029267795.1 Planctomycetota bacterium | reverse complement strand
CGGGGCGATGGCGGTCGCCCGGCCGATCCTCCTGCTGGGGCCGCGCCCGTGCCACATCTCGGACATCCTGGAGCGCCACCGCATCGGCTGGCACATCCGACACGGGGACGTCGACGGCGCCGTGGCCACGATCCGGCAGATCGTGCAGACCCCCCCCGCCGAGCTGCTGGCCATGGGCGAGCGGGCGCGAAGAGCGATCGACACCGAATTTTCCGGCGGCAAACTCGGCAGCCGGTTCTGCGACGTGTTGGAAGCGGTGACCCACAATTTGCCGCCAGCAAGCTCGAACTGACCACCCATCCTGCAAGGTTCTGTAATAATTCCGCGCTAGATCGCCCTGCGTACCCCGGGCGTTCTGGCGGTTTCTGGGCGTTCCGGGGGCTCCGAGGGCTCCGGGGAGTTCCGGCGGGGCGGCTTGCGAGTCGCTCATGGGGGCTCAGAGCGGCTTGACACCCCCGGAGCTGCGAGCGGTGAGATGCGATTGGCTATGCGGATCACCCCTGAGGCTTTCGACCGTACGCCAACAAGGTCGACATCAACGGCGGGGGGATCAACCGGTGCAACGCGGCGCCCACGCGGTACAGCAACGGTGAAAAGTTCAGGTAGCTGGGTTCGGGCTCAATGGCATAAACGCACGCCTCGAGCCCGTGCCGCTGGCAGTATTGCCGGATTTTTCTCTTGGTGTTGCAGCGATAAAAGGTCGGGAATACATCTTTGTCCGTTCTCAGGCTGCGCGGGCCGTGCGCCAATTTCGTTGCCCTGGCGTGCAACCGGTTGGGGATGATCCGCGACGCCATGCAGATGTAGCTCCAGGAGTTCGGCGTCCGAATGCAGAAATAGCCGCCGGGTTTCAAGACGCGGTTCAACTCTCGGAAAAAAGCGTCGGGCTCTTCGATGTGCTCCAGAACATAATCCGCGAACGCCAAGTCCACGGCTTGGTCGTCAATAGGCCAACGGCCTTGGGCGTCCAGCAATCGAAATTCGTCAATGAAGGGATTAACGGACGCGTCGGAGTCTACATCGATCCCGATCACGCGGCGGCAACCCCCTCGGAGACTCTGGAGCGCCTTGCGATATGGGCAAACGTCTCTGGCACGGCTGCCGCGACCACAGCCCACGTCGAGCACGACGTTCTCCGGCCTCAGCAGGGACCGCACACGTGTGTAAAACGCAATCGTTCCGTCGTAGCGAGTAAACCCCCCGAAGTGGACCTCGGGGTACACTGCTGACACGATCGAATCGGGCATGGGATGGATCCGAGAAAGACAGCCCCTAGCAGAATGCGGCAAAACTCGGTGGCCCCCTGTACCCTTGCAAGTCCAACCCCTTGGCGCAATCAAGCATGGGGAATCGCGCATCCGGACGCTGCAACCGTGGTCGAAAAGGACCTTTGCAGCGCGCTGTTAAAGAGCAGAAGCGGTTCGAAATCGGTTCGAAAATAATAACCTCTACATCCTCGAAGACCGCTATAAGATAGCAACACTAGGAGAATACCACGATCTCCCATCCATAAAAACAACTCTTTTCACCCATTGACTTCGTGGGTCGCTGCACGGAATACAAGACCTTGAGACTTGCGAACTTTCTCATCATAGGGGCGATGAAAGCCGGCACAACCACCCTGTACAAGGACTTGCTGGCCAACCCCCGCATCTTCATGCCCCAGGACAAGGAGCCACACGACCTAGTGCACGACGACGTGCTCACACCCGCGGGAGTGGGCCGGTACGCTCGGCATTTCCGCGGCGCCAGGGCGGATCAAATCTGCGGCGAGGCGTCCACCGGGTACACCAAGCGCCCGACCTACGAAGGTGTGGCGAAGCGTGCCCGGCGCCTGCTCGGACCGCGGCTGAAGGTGATCTACCTGGTCCGCGAACCGGTAGCGCGGACTGTCAGTCAACATTACCACCTGTACTCGAGCGGCAAGGCCGACCCCCAGATCGATCGGGCCATCAAGGCCGACCCGACACTGATCGATTACAGCTGCTACGCGATGCAACTGGAACCCTGGCTGGACGCGTTTGGGCCCGCCGCGATCAGGGTCGTGAAGTTCGAGGACTACATCGCCGATCGACGGCGCACGATCGACGAACTGAGCGAATTCCTCGGCGTGCCCACGTGCTCTGATCGAATCAAGCAAGAGGTTGCGTTCAACCGCAGTCAGAACAAACCCGTGCTGCGTGGCTTCTGGCACCACATCGTGCGCAACCCGATTTACCGGCGGGTGCTACGCCCCCTCACCACACCGGCCTTCCGCGAGGGGGTGATCCACGGCGTATTGCCCAAGGCCCCGCCTCCGCCGGCCCCCCCGTCGCTGCAGACGGTGAACTGGATCATCGACCAGCTCTTGGAGGACACCCACCGTCTGGCCGACCATCTGAACTGGCCCAAGCCGATCTGGGACTTTGAGGCGGTGCGGTGTAAGTACGCTAAAATGCCGGCGGGGGGCAATGACGCGAACGCGTCCAGCGGTGACTGAACCCCTGGGCAAAGGGGCTATCGTTCTCGGGTTGATCAGACAGGAAACCGTGAGGTGAACACCACGGCTTTAGGATTTTACTTCTGGGCGCTCAGCGGCCTGCTCCTCCTCATGATGGTGTGGGAGCATCACCGTAAGGCGCACGACCTGTTAAGCCTGCGCAACCTATTCCTCGTCGGCTTCATCGTCTTCCAGCTCAGCAGCGCCGCGGTCAGCCTCTACCTGGACGACTTCGGAAACTACCGCGTGAGGTACCCGCGTCAGGTGGGTTTGCAGTTCGCAGTGATGTGCACGGTGTTCGTGCTGGTCTTCCTGTGGGCCTACCGGCGGGGATGGATCGTGCGGTGGCTGGCGGGCAAACTCCCGCAAACCACAGCAGCCCCCACTGGGTTCTTCCTGCTCACGAT
>JAJUHR010000171.1 GCA_029267795.1 Planctomycetota bacterium | reverse complement strand
GAGTCTGTCCGGAGAGGGCCGCGGCCGCGGCGAGTAGGAATGCGACGGCGGGGATATTTCTACGCACCATGATAGTATAGTATCGGAAGGAACGGGCTCGCGCCATAGGTGGATGTCGACTTAACCCTGTATAGTTATGCGAATAAAAACCGTGACGAGCCACGTACGCGCGGTAAGCACCACGCTGGCGTTCTCCGGCGTGTGCCTGGTAGGCCCCGTTCAAGCCCCAGCGGCACCCCGGGGTGAGCAGGTGGTCGCGGGCAGCGCCACCTTCTCTCACGAGGGCGCCCGGACCGTCATCGAGGCGGCGAACAACACCATCATCAATTACCAGGCGTTCGACATCCTTCGGCATGAAACGGTGCAGTTCGTCCAGCCCACGGCGGACGCCCGCGTGCTGAACCGAGTGACCGAGCTGAACCCTTCGCAGATCGATGGGGCGCTGCTCTCCAACGGGATCGTGTACCTGATCAACCCGGCGGGGGTGTACTTCGGGGAGGGGGCGTTGGTGAACGTGGGGGGGGCGTACGCAGCGGCGGGCAGCATCTCCGACCAATCCTTTTTAAGCGGCACCGACCTGTTCACGAACCTCAGCGGGGCCGTGACCAACGCTGGGACGATCGAGGGCGGGCTGGTGAACCTGGTTGGCCGGCATGTCGCCAACCACGGCACGATCTTCTCGGACGCGGGGGTGGTCACCCTGGCGGCGGGGGATTCGGTGTACATCGGCAAGGCGGAGGGCCACGTCCTGGTCCAGATCGCGGGTCTGTCGGCGAAAGAGGCGGCCGAAGTCGGCGGGGATTCGGCCGCGGGGGTGCAGAACAGCGGTGCGATCGACGCGGGGCGCGGCACGGTCACCCTGGCTGCGGGGGACATGTACTCGCTGGCGGTCAGGCACGACGGCGCCACGCGAGCCCATCGGATCGCGATCGATGGCGGCCACGGCCCCGGCGCCGGGAAGGTGGAGGTTTCCGGAACGCTGGACGCTTCGGATCGCAGCGGCGGCGGGGTCGGCGGCAGCGTGCGGGTGTTCGGCCAAGACGTGGCGCTGTTGGGGGCCCGGGTCGATGCCGGCGGCGACGCGGGCGGTGGCGGCGTGTCGATCGGTGGCGACTTCCAGGGCGGGGGCCCGGCTCAGAACTCTTCACGCACCTATATCAGCAGCGATTCGGCGGTCCGCGCGGACGCGGCTCGCAGCGGCGACGGCGGCCGCGTGATCGTGTGGTCGGACGGGCCGACGGGCTTCGGCGGCAGCATCAGCGCCCGTGGGGGGGCTGGCGGTGGCGACGGCGGCTTCGCGGAGGTCTCCGGCAAGGCGGGCCTGGTGTTCCGCGGCCAGGTCGACTTGGCCGCGCCCCGAGGCGAGGGGGGCACGCTGCTGCTGGACCCCCGGGTCGTCGTCGTCGACAAGCCGGGCGGGTTCCCGCTGCTGAGCAACGACGAGTTCGATGAGAACCCCGACGGCACCTCCACAATCGCGGCTGACGAGGTGGCCTCGCTGCTGTTCGACGGGATCGACGTGGAGCTGCAGGCGAACTTTCAGCTGCAGATATTGGCAGCGGTGGTGGTCGGGCCGGGCGGCGTACCGGGTGGGGACCTGACGCTGCGGTCGGGGGGTGTGATCGATATCCCGGTGCCGATCGATTTCTTCGGCTCCTTCACCGCGATTTCCAATGATCCCAAGGCCCTTCCGACCTCGGGGACACCGCAGTTCAACATCCTGTTACGCGACGAAGGGAAGGTGGTGACGCACGGCGGGGATGTTTCGCTGATCATTTCTCCGGATGGTGGGGGCTCCGGCACGATCTTCCTGAACCCGGGCGCGATCGACGCGGGGGGTGGGAACGTCACCCTGTCCGCTGAGTTGGGGGCGATTGTCGTTGACGACAACGACCCGAGTCCCACCGTTGAAGCCGCGACCAGCGGCCAGGTGAGCGTCGCTGTCCAGTCGATCTCGGGCTTTTTCACAGACAGTTCGTTGGACTATTCCGGGGCCAGCAGTCTGTCGGTCACCGACACAGGGCCGGGGCTGATCACGGTTCGCGAGCTCGGCACCCACACGGTTCAAAGCACGAGCGTCACGGTCAACGGCAAGGGGTTCGGGACGATCGACCTGTTCGACCAATCGTCCACACTGAAAGTGGTCTCCATTGCTGATGACGCGGTGATTGCACAAGTCAATCTCGATCATGATTTTTCGCTGACGGCTGTGAGCAGCATCGCGCAGACCGGACCGGTGTCGGTGGCGGGCAGTTCGAACTTCACGGCGACGGGTGCGGGTGCGGCGGTGGTGCTCGATGACAGCGGCAACTTGTTCGGCGGGCCGGTGGGTCTGCAAGCCGAAGGCGACGCGGCGGTGGTTGCAGCCGGTGGGATTACTTTGGGGCCATCGTCGGCGGGTGCGAACCTGCTCGTGACGGCGCCGGCCATCGTGACGTCGGAGCGGGTTCAGGGCGGTGGCTCGGCGCTGCTGTCCTCGGACGACGTGACGATCGGTGCGCCGATCGACGTGCCAGACGGGTCCGTGATCTTTCGGCCTCAGACGGCCGGCCTGCCGGTGTCGCTGGGGGCCAGCCAGGGCATCTCGCAAGAGCTGGTGTTGACGACGGCAGAACTGGACCTGATCACGGCTGAGGTGCTTCAGGTTGGGGACGACGTCCAGGCAGCTGGGTCGATCACGGTGGTGGAATCGGTCGATTTGGCCAAGGTTGGCACGTTGTCGCTGGTCAGCAGCGATGCGGTGACGAGCGATCCTGGGGCGGTCCTCGATGTCCCTTCGCTGGCGGTGCAGGCGGTTAGTGGGATTAACTTGATGGGGGACATCGCGAACTTGGCGGCGAGCAGCCAGGGGGGCGGGATTCAGGTCGCCAACCCGGGCAACAACATCACGATCACCAACGTGCTCGGGATGGACGGGGTCACTCTGGGGTCGAGCGATGGGGCCATCGAGGTTTCCGCTGCTGGCGGGCTGGCGGTGAACTCACCGGTGCTGGGCGAGGTGGGCTCGGTCGACCTGAACGGAGGGACCGGCGGGCTCATCCTCGACGCGGCTGTGACCAGCGGGTTCGGGGATGTCGTTCTGAGCACCGACCTGGGAGGGTCCGGCAGCGTCGACGTGGTGATCAACAACATTGTCAGCGCCTTAAGCGGGGCGGTAACGATCGAGGCCCCGGAGGGTTCGATCCTCGACAGCAGCGCCAGTACGCCGTTCGTGGTGGCTGAGACGGTCGTCTTGGATGCGGGCGAGAAGGTGGGTGCCGAGGGCAGCCCGTTCGATACGCAGACCGGCCAACTGGTTGCATCCGGCGGAGCGGATGGCATTCACTTGGTGAATCAGGGGGATTTAGCATTGGCCAGCGTGGTGGGTTTTCCGCCGGGAGTTAGTTCCGTCGGTGGGCCGGTGGAGCTGTCTGTGGTCGGCGGCTCGCTGACGGTGGATCAGCCGGTGAGCGCTGGGTCTTTGATCACACTGCAGGCGACGGGGGACGTGTCCGTTGCGGCCGACGTGCAGAGCAGCGGCGGTGGGGTCACCGTAGTAGGGGACTCGGACAACGACGGGCTGGGCGGGGTGGAAGCTCTGGACGGGTTCGAAGTCGGCGCGGGCGACGGCCGGATCGTGATCCAAGCGGCTCAAGACGTGGTGATCACCGGCTTGGTCACCACGAATGCCGACGTGGGCGGGAGCGCGGTGACGGTGACCAGTTCGCAAGGGGGCGTCTTCGAGGGGGGCGATCTGCTGGCGGACATCGACGCTCCGAACGGCACGGCTGAGCTGACCGCGGCGACCCAGATCGGTTCCGACGACGGGAGGGATCTGGAAATCGACGTCAACCGGTTGATCGTCAACAGCGGTGCTGGCGACGCGTGGGTAACGGGGCTCAGCGGCTTAAGCTTGGAAGGTGCGGTCGGTGGTGAACTGCACGCGCTGTCGCTGGATGGGAGCATCGTGGACAGTGGGGCGCTGGCTGTGGAAGGGGATTCGTTCTTCCGCGCGTTGGGCCTCGGGGGCGCGATCCAACTGGATCAATTGAACGCACAGGGACCGGTGTCGCTGGACACCGTAGGTGATGCGACCGCGATCAACAACGGCGGGCTTGCTCTGCAAGGCAACGTGGGCGGCGATCTGGTCGCAGAGGCCCTGACCGGTGCTGTTACCGACAGCGCCTCGCTCACGGTCGGCGGCGACGCGGTGTTCACCGCCAATGGATCCGACGGCGGTTTAGCGGTCGATGGCCTGAACGTGACCGGCTTGGTGACGGTCTCCACGGTTGGCGACGCGGCGGTCGTCAACGACAGCCAGCTGCTCTTAGCTGGCAACGTCGGCGGCAATCTCTCCGCGACGAGTGAAGGGGCCGACGTGGTGGACGGGGGGCCACTGTCGGTCGGTGGCTCGTCGTCGTTCACCGCCACGGGTGGTTTTGCCAGACGGGTGGAGTTGGACGAGCTGTCGGCCGTCGGCTCGGTGACGCTCCTGGCCGCGGGCAACTCGGTCGTCATCAATACCGTGGCCCTGTCGTTGCAGGGCAGCGTCCTGGGCTCATTGGAGGCAGAGGCGTTGGCGGGGGCGCTGACGACCGGTGGGCCGCTGGCGATTAGCACCGGGCTGCCGTTAATCGGTGGCCAGTCCTCCTTCAAGGCCCGAGGTCCCGGCGGTCAGATCGTGCTGAATCAACTGGCCTCGGAGGGATCGGTGTTGCTGGACACCGTCGGCGACGCCACGGTTGTCAACGACGGTGCGTTGGCCCTGGCGGGCAATGTCGGCGGCGACCTGGCTGCCCAGGCCCTGACCGGCCGGATTACGGACGAGGCCCCGCTTACGGTCAGCGGCGACGCGGCGTTCACCGCGGATGGCGCGGGCGGGGCGGTCACGGTCGATG
>JAJUHR010000352.1 GCA_029267795.1 Planctomycetota bacterium | reverse complement strand
TCCCAAAACACCCGCCCCCACGCTCCGGGCTGGCTCTCCCCGCCCTCCAACGAAGCAACGATCAGCTTACGCGCACGCAGCACCTGGATCGTACGATTCGCCGCCGCGACCACCTCTTCCAACCGCGCTATCCTCGCTGCCTTGTCTGCCAGTTCTTCTCGCGTCGCCTGCAAGACCCCTCGCAGCTCCTGGATCTGCGATTCCCTCGACGCCAACTCGCCTTCAAACCGCTCCGCTTGCTCTTTCTGACCGTGCTCCAGCTCCGTAATCCGGCCCTCGCTTACTACCAGCGCCGCACGGACACGCTCGATCTCCTGCGACTGCCGTTGCATCGGCCCGTAGTAGGTCACACCCCACGTCACCAACGCCGCCACCGCCGCTGCGATCGCCCAGCCCAACGGCCTTAGCCTACCCCAATGCACCGGCGCCGGCCCTCCCGGCATCCCTTTACCACCCAAACGCAACCCCGGCCGATCGCCGGCCGCCACACCCGACACCCCCTCACCCCGCGCCCCCTCAGCCGCCACCTGCGCCATCAACTTCCCCTTCGCCCCAGCCCCCGGCACCACCGGCTCCAACCCCAGCGACAGATTGGCCAGCAACGCCTCCGCTTCCGCCAAGCAGCCGGCGTACCGCGGGTCCCCCGATTCCAACCCGGCGCGCACCGATCCCCGCTCGGCTTCCTCCAGTTCGCCCAGCAGGTACAGCACCATCAGGTCCCGCAGTTCCTCGTGGCTCACTTCACATCCCGTTCGGCAAAACCCTCGCCCAACGCCCGACGCAGCCGGATCAACCCCTGCCGCACACGCGTCTTGACCGTCCCTAAAGGCGAATGCAACGCCTCAGCGATCTCGCTGTGGCTTAACCCATCAAAAAAAGACATCTCCACCACTTGCCGATGCGTGGAGTCCAATTGTTCTACTGCCCGCTTCACCAGATCTCTCTCCTCCTGGGCCACCGCTCGCTCCAAGGCCGTGGCACTCCCGCCGCCCGCCCCGCCACCCGGGGCCTCCGAAGCCGGGCCCATCGCCGATGTGTCCAACGAGACCGCCGCGAAGCCCCGGCTCCGACGCCGGTCGATCGCCCTGCTACGGGTCAAAGTCATCAGATAGGTACGCGGAGCCCCCCGCGACGGATTGTACCGCTCCGCACGGTCCCACACCTCCCAGAACACGTCCACCATCACCTCTTCCGCTTCCGATCGGTTGCGAAGGATGCGCAAACACACCGCCAGCACGTGCGGGCTGTATCGGTCGTAAAACGCGCTCAAAGCGGCGCGGTCCCCAGCCGCGATGCCCTCCATCAGCGCAAAATCATCACGCCCCTCATGCGGGCGACCGCAGACAGGTTGGACCGTCCCCTCGATGGTCACTTCAACCGCCTCAATTCAGGCCAAGAACCTTCGCGCAAAGGCAATCCGGCCGGGCTGCACCGAAGCGCCAGTTTAACACAACCGTCCCTCGTTATTGTGCAGGATCCGCCTGAGCGTATAGCACCCTTGGGATAGGGGTGCCCCACGCAAAGCATAACGATATCCCGGCCCCTGCCCCCTCAACGCGTCGACCCGATCGGCGATGCCCCGTGCGAGGCTTGGGAGTACAGGTGCGACCGGATGGTATCCAGCAGCGCCCTTTTGTTGATCGGCTTCGTGGCAAAACCGTCGCAGCCAGCGCCGAGGCACTTCTCCCGGTCACCGAGCATGGCGTGGGCGGTTAAAGCGACAATCACCCCGCCATAGCCCTCTTCACGCAGCTTCTTCGTGGCAGAGTAACCATCCATCAACGGCATCTGCATGTCCATCAGGATCACTTCGAAGGGCTTGCCGTCCCGCCACGCCGCTAGCGCCTTGTCCAGGGCCACTTGCCCATTGTCCGCTGGTTCGACCACCGCCCCCCACTTCTTCAGGTGGAATGTGATCAGCCGTTGATTGTCAGGGCCGTCCTCGGCCAGCAAGACCCGGGCCTGATCCAAAGGCCGCTCCCGTGAATCGTCCGCGGGACAAGACTCGTGCCCGTGATCAAACACCAAAGCCTCGACCGACCCCTCGATCATCCTCACCCCCTCCAGCGGGCCCGTGGCCACCGTCACGACAAACGAGCTGCCCTCACCCAGGGCGCTCTTGACCGCGATGTCCCCCCCGAGCAGCTCCGCCAACCGTTTGGAGATCGTCAGCCCCAGACCCGTGCCACCGAACCGGCGGGTGGTGGAGGTGTCGGCTTGTGAAAAGGGCCGAAAAAGCCCCTCGATCTGCTCTTGGGTCATCCCGATCCCCGTGTCGATCACTTCCAGGCGCAGGCAAGGCTGGGCCGCGGAGGCTCCCTCGCCCAGCTTGGCGATCACGCGGATGCCGCCGGTCTCGGTGAACTTGATCGCGTTGCCCACCAGGTTGATCAGGATCTGCCGCAGCCGCACCGGGTCGGATTGGATCACCCGGGGTATCGGCCCCAGGCACTCGAAACTCAGCGACAAC
>JAJUHR010000120.1 GCA_029267795.1 Planctomycetota bacterium | reverse complement strand
GCTCCCCCCACCGTCTGAGCCCTCCCTGCCAGGATTTGAACCCGACTTGCCCAGCACCTCGCTGGTTGACCCCGAGACGGGCGAAATCTACGAATAACCTTCCCCACAACTAACTAATACAAAGGGTAAACCTATGCATATTCGCTACGCGCTCTCTGTTTTGGGCTTGTCACTGGCCATGTTTTCAAGTTCTGCATCGGCAGCCAAGGATGTTTATTGTGTTACTGGGTCTGCGAATCTTCAGGCCAAGGGCGGCACTGTGGAGCCGCTAAAGGTCTATGACACATGTAGTCCGGGCGATGTCATCACATTTGTTATTCGTAGCGAGCTGGATTTTATAGCTCTTGCAAAACTATGTGACTTCGACAAAACAATCCATCAATCTGCAAGCGCTGTGGCGTGCGTTCTTGCCCCAAAGAAGACTGTCAAGTAGCGCCTCCCTTACCGCCGGAACCAGCCGAACAGCCCGCGCCGGGGTGCTTCCTCAGCCGGTTCCGGCTTCGGCGGCGGCAACAAGGCCGTCAGGCGGGCGTTCTGCTCACGTAGGTTGTCGCGCTCCCCCTGCACCTGCTCCAGAAGCTCCTCCTTCGCCCTTAAGAGTTCGTCCTTCGCCTCAAGACGAGCCTTCAAGACCTCGATTTCATTGACGGTTGCGTTGGTTGCACCGTGTTCCATCGGTTGCGTTTTGGGTGGTTCCGCCGCAACTGGGGGAAATACCCTGTGCAGCTCGGCCGGGTCGATAACCCAGCCGCCGACATCATCCTTACTGGCTGATATTCTGCCGTTCTGGATACTCCGGAGTATGGTAGACTTCGACTTCCCGGTGGCCTTAGCCGCAGAAATCAGATTGTACGTCATCGGTTGCACCGTGTTCCATTGTCGGTTCCGTGGAACGTTCCGCTGTCTGGGAGCCGGGGTCAAGCATCATGGCTACTGAACCAACCTTCGAGCTTTGGGCACCCGCACTCTTCACAGCGCGGACGGCAGATCCCGAACGCCCGTGGGTGCTTCATGCCGTTGGCGGTGACGGCAGCATGACGGGGTGGCGCATGTCGTCGCCCGCCCTGAGCATCAAGTTCGGCCATCAGTGGTGTGACCTCAGGGTCACCGACGTGGGCGGCCTTGAGATCGACACTCGGGGAGACCAAACTTGGCTGGCGATCGACACTGGAGAACGCCTAGCGATGATCACCGCTATCCGCACCCGCTCTCGCGTCTACAAGTTCAGGGAACGTTTCCGGCACGTTCGGACATTCATGCGCTGTGTGCCGTACTCACCTGACCAGGTCGTAGGGATCGGCGGCGAGACCCCCGAGGAGATGCTGGCGGAGATGCAGGCGAAGCGCGCCCAGCGCGCCACGGAAAGCGGGGAAACTGAGCGCCTTGATGTGCGGAAGTACGATGCCTGAAAGAGTGACGTATCCGAACGTCCGACTTGCCCATCACTCGTTTTCCGGGCGCGGTTCCGCTCGGCCTCTGAAGAAGGTCCGCGCCGTCAACGACAACCGCCGCGAACCGTCATGGTGGGGCGACGCCGCCCCGACCGACGTGATCGCCGGATTGATGATCGAACGGGCGTTCCGCCGGAAGACCGCGAACGACCAGGCGCCGCGGCATAGTTCACTCCCAGAAGTGCCGCAGTACGGCGGAAACGTCACCTCGCTCCCTGGGGCCTGGCGCTACATTCCACGAAAGGGCGAGGAAAAGCGGTGAGCTTCCCGCCGATCGAGACGCCGAAAGCCGTGAACAACAACCGCCCGCTCAACGTCAGGGGCCGCAACGCCCGCAAGATCATCGACTGGGGAGAGAGACTGACGCGAGATCGCCGCTTGGCTCACCAAATCCACCGGTGTACTCAGCTGATGCACCCTACGAAGGACGATTTTTGGCCGACGAGAGAACGCCACCTCGAGCGCTCGACGGCGAACGATAACCGCTACGATACCCTATGGGCTGACCCTGAAGTCAGGACACTGCTGCTGCGGATTGCGCCGCGCTACGTCTGGTGGAAGACGGCCGAGGAGGCCGTGGCGATGCCGGAGCGCCTGGTGCGCCGGGTGATCGACTTCGGCACCTACGACGACCTTCGCGCCCTCGAAATCGCGCTCAGCGAGCGTGTGATGGCTGACGCCCTCGTCACCGCCCAAGGCGGCGAGATCAGCCCTAAATCGTGGACCTATTTCCACTACCGGTACGGCTTGACCGAACCTGGAACCCCCGTGCCCCCGGTCCCCGTCCGGTACATTCCTGGCCCGTCAGACCCGGAGTAACCGCTCTAGGTCGTGGGTTCGAATCCCGCCCCTCAAGTCCGGGGCGAGTACCCGGCTTCCTTCTGGTGGCGAACGGCCAGAAGGGTGATGGTTTCCCCATCGAAGTGGTAGAGCGCGACATAGCCCGTTTCCCCGAAGCCGATCAGCAATTCGCGGAATCCAGGGGCCACGTTTTCCGCCGGTCTGCCGATCCGGGGCTGAGCTGCCAGAAGCTCGGCGGTCTCCCGGATCGTCGCAGCCGCCCGGCGAGCGGCATCAAGATTCTTCGGCGCAAGGAAGCGGTAGAGGCGCTGCACATCAGTCAGCGCCTCTGGAGTCCAGATCAGTCGTGGCACTTCGGCGGCTCCACGTCCTCACCGGCTTCCAGCTTGGACAGCCACGCGTCAACCTCCTCGCCCGTCGCATGCTGGCCGGTCGCCTGGTAGGTCTCCCAGGCGCGAATGGCGTCCTGCTCGAACGCAGCGCGCTTCTCCTCGCGCGCGACATACTCGGCAATCGCTTCCCGCATGATCCAGTGCGGCGAGCGGCGACGGACGGCTGCCAGGTGCTGCAAGCGCCCCTTCAGCTCGTCGTCGATCTTGATGGACGTGGCGGCCATAATGGCTCCTCCGTGAAGGTAATACCTAGTGATACCACGCCAAGCCCCAACAGTAAATCCGCTCGGCTGGTTCCCCGGTCGTGGGTTCGAATCTCGCCCTTATTCGTGTACCAAAGTGTGAGTGTGTGATATGGTGTGCCCAATTAATTGGGCACTATCACACCACACTATCATAAAAGGCACTCCCATGAGCTCCTGGGGAAGCCGCAACCGCGGCGTCGGCAGAGACGGAAATCAGGCGCTTACCAGTGGGCGGATCGGCCCCACCGGCCTGCGCTCGTTTCACTGTAAGCTGACCCCTCTGAAGGGGTCAGGCCGCGGGCGGATCGCCTACATCCATGGTCTCGATGAGAGCCGCGAGGACATCGTCATCACCGACGGAAAGTCGGTCGAGGAGATCGAGAAAGTCGCCGCGAGGGCGGATCGCAGCGAGGAGAAGGCCCGAGCATTGGACGGCGTCGAACTGCCGGGAGCGTCCGCCTACACGAACATCGTAGAACTGCCCCGCGTGGCGGCCGATCTGACACCGGCAGACCTAGTGGAGATGTGCGATGCCATTGCAGGTGAGCTGGTCGCAGCGTCTCGCCGAAATCGGCTAGAACGAATCCCCACCACCTGGGCTGTTCACCGGGCGGGCAAGAACGACAACATGCATCTGCATATCGTCGCCCTGGTCGACCAGGGCCTAACGGGAAGGCCACGCCTGATCGATGGTTCCGAAGCGATGAAGACCTGGCGCCAGGCCGTCGCGGATCGGATCAACGAGAATTGCGGCACCCAGTGGCATGGGGGCACGCTAGCCGACACCGGCATCACCGACCGCCCGGCCAAGAAGCGCCTGCCGACCGCGCTCTACAAAGCCCGAGAAGAGGTTGCCGGCTGGCACGAGGAGTACGCTAAAGACGGCGATTTCCTGCCCGAAAAGACCCGCAGAGATTCGAAGGCTCGACTGCGGCGCATTAAGCTGGCGCAGGCTGCCGAGCGCGTCGATCGAGCGCAGGACGAGAGAGGCTTGCAGGAGTGGCTTGAGGCCAAGCGGGCACGAGAAGCGGAGGAAAAGGCCGCGAAGGTAGCCCTACAGCGCGCGGACGAACTCCAGGCTGTTCCTGCGGCCGACACCCCGAATAGCGTTCCAGCGCCTCCGCAGGAGGCCGCAGAGCCCTTCCGGATAGATCCTACTGCTCCCATGAGGGAGCGACAGAGGATCACGGCCGGTCTCTCCGACGCTGACCTAGTGGCACGGTACAGTGCAACGAAGGCCGCCCATGAGACCGCCCCTCCTCGATCCCCTGAATGGTTTGAGCTGAAACTTGGTGCGCAGGCCCTTGGGAACGAGATGATGCGGCGAGGACTTCATCGCTCTCCCACCACAGCGTCTCGACCGAGAGACCAGAACGAACCCTGACCTTTGACGGCCGTCAGGCCGTCGCAGGGCGAAGCCCGGGAGCCCGAGGCAAAGCCTCGCCCTGCAGAGCCCGCGATTAATCGTCGCTGCTTAAAGCCTTTCCGACGAGAATCGGGATTGCTGCCAAGGCCGCTGTTCCCACTACGGTTTTAGCTGCGTCCCGCACCGATGCCATACAATCCGGGCACAGTTCATCGTCATAGTTCTCTCCCACGAGAGCATAGTCTTTGCACCCCGGGGTTCTGCAGACGAGGATTTTACCTGAACATTCCGGGCACACGCAGACGTCTCTGCGGAGGTTATTTTCCTCAATAACAATTGCCTGAACCATCGCCTCACAGTGCGGACATTTACCCAGAGGCTTCCTTTTAGCTACCATCATTCCCTCCCAGGCTTATTTTGACGTTCTTTCTTCAGTCTTTCCTTTTCTTCCATCAGCGCCTTGATCTTTGCTTTCTGCTTCATCGCTTCTGCCTTCACTTTCAGGAGCTCTGCATCGAGCCGAATTTCTTCAGCTGTCTTGTTCCCGCTCCCCAGGGGTCGTCCCATAGCTCACCTCCATGCACTGCGATAACCCAATAATAATCGTATTTTTTAATAAAAAAACTGTATTTTTATGGTTCTTTTGGGTGAGAGTCGGCTCTGCCGAACGTCTTCGGCTACCCTGTCGATGTCCTGCCATCCACTCGGGCAATGGGAGCTATGTATGCGGCCCGTCCGGGCCGCCCTCAAGGGCGGCCCACAACCCCCAGCGGGGGTGCCGCCGAAGGCGGCGGGGGGTCAGCCGATTTATGATCGGCGTCAGCCGCATGACCAAGAGGTTACCCACCCCCGCTCTCTCTGCTTTGTGGGGGCGTTCGAGCGGGCGTGGATAACCTCTTCACGGCCCCTAAAGGGGGGGTCAATGAGATCATAGAGGGATCACAGACAAAACCTTTGTTTTTCAGCGTGTTCCGGGGGGGGGTTACGACTCCTAGGAGTCGTAGGGTTACGACTCCTAGGAGTCGTAGGTTTGTCGCACTGTTTGACAAATCAGTCGCATTGTGCGACCACCGGATAGTCAATCCACGAACCCATGGTGTCGCATGACGCGACACACCTGTCGTCACCCTACGACAGGACGCGCCAGTCAAAGGAAGCGACACCAATGCCCGCCCCCTCGGACAACCGACGACAAATCGGAACACCGGCCACCAGCGGCCCACGCCAATGGGTGCAAACCGACCGGGCCGCCCATGAAGCGTGGGGAAAGCTCGCGATGAGCAAACCCCGTGCGGCCGCCCTCCTGCATCACCTAGTCGCAGCCATGGGTCATCAGAACGCTGTTGTCGTTCCCCAAAAGACCTTGGCTAAACTGGTCGGGTGCAATGCCCGAACGGTTCAACGGGCGCTAGACGATCTGGTGCAAGGCGGTTGGATTCAGGTGGTTCAACTCGGCGCTCACGGCACGGTCAACGCCTACGTAGTCAATGCTGCCGTCGCATGGGGCGAAAAGCGAGAGCACATCGGGCGGCTAGCCGTGTTTCACGCTCGCGTTGTCGCCGATGCAGACGACCAACCCGAAGGAATGCTGGAGCGTAAAGATCTCCGCCGTATCCCCGCGCTGTATCCCGGCGAAGTCCAGATGCCTTCTGGCGAAGGGCTCCCCCCACCGTCTGAGCCCTCCCTGCCAGGATTTGAACCCGACTTGCCCAGCACCTCGCTGGTTGACCCCGAGACGGGCGAAATCTACGAATAACCTTCCCCACAACTAACTAATACAAAGGGTAAACCTATGCATAT
>JAJUHR010000037.1 GCA_029267795.1 Planctomycetota bacterium | reverse complement strand
TCTTGCGAACCTCCTGCACCAGCTTGAACAGGTCGACCTGGATGCGGCCGCAGGTCGGGCAGGCGATCAGCTCAGCCCCGCGGCGTTCACGCAGGCCCAGTACGTACAGCAGCTCCAGGCCGTCCTCCACCTCGTATACCGGGTCGTTCGCGTAGCTGATCCGCAGGGTATCACCGATGCCGCGGGTCAGCAGCGCGCCCAAGGGCACGACGGAGCGGATCGTGCCGGTCTCCTTCGGGCCGGCGTGCGTCACGCCTAGGTGCAGCGGGTGGTCGAACCGCTTGGAGATCTCGCTGTACACATCGATCACCAGCATCGGATCGATGCTCTTGGCGCTGATCACGATGTCGTAGAAGTCGCGCTCGTAGAAGATGTCCAGGTACTCTTCGAGCTTGGCGATCATAATCGCCATCAGGTGGCCGTGCTTGTTGTCGGAGAAGACCGCGCCCAGCTCCTTCATGCGCTTCTGCTTATCCTTGCGCTCGACGATCGAGCCCTCGTTGACGCCGACGCGGATAGGCAGGCGGCGTTCCTTGCAGGCATCGATGACCTTCAGGACCTGCTGGCGGTCGCTGATGTTACCGGGGTTCAGGCGGATCTTGTGGACGCCGGCCTCGATCGCCTCCAGGGCCCGCTCGTAGTGGAAGTGCACGTCGGCGACGATCGGCACGCTGACCTGCGGGATGATGTGGTGCAGGGCCTGGGTGTCCTTGCGCTCCGGCACAGCGACGCGGACCAAGTCGGCTCCCGCAGCGGCGAGCTTGTGGATCTCCGCCACGCAGCGGTCGACGTCGTAGGTGTAGCCGGCGGTCATGGTCTGGACAGAGACAGGGGCGTCACCGCCGATCTTGATGCACCCGTGCTGGTCATCGCCGATGGTTACCTGGCGGGTCTTGCGGCGTTGGATCATGGCTGGGTCCCGGTGGACGGAGCCCGGACGCGGTACCGTCGGGCTCGCTTAATCCCACAGTATACGCAATATCCAGGGTCGCCAGCTTCGCTTGGGGGAGCAGGGGCACGATCAACCGGGAGCGGGTTACCCGGCGACCGTGCTACTATCGCGGTTCAGGGGATTGTCCAGGCTGCCCCGTCAAAACCGGATTTGGATCGAAACCCCGCTGCCGATCGGGCACGGAGGAGGGTAGTAGATAGGCCGGGGGAAGCACACCACAGGCGGCGGGGGCGGGTAGACGACTACCACCCGTGGGGGCGAGCACCGGTAACCGCGGTGGTAGTACGTCGGCTGCGGGTAGTACCTCGGGGGGTAGTGGTACGCGCCCGCGACGTAAGTCTGGGAGTAGCCGTAGCTCTGGGCTGGCTGGTAGTACGATCCGCTGGTATCACCGGGCCACTGAGTCTGGTATCCACGACTGGTGGTTATGCTATAAGTCCGACCGGTAACGTTAGATGAGTCCTCGGGCGGCAACGCACCATCGGGTTCATCCTGCTCTGCCGCGAGCACCCGAGCCGCGTAGGCTGACGGAGAAGTCACCACGCGGGCAGAGCTGGAAGAAGCCACAACGCCGGCTGGACCTCGGTCAGAGCGCACCGCAACAGGCTGTGGGCTCGTCCAGCGGGCGGGCATGGGGGCGGACGTGCCCATGATCGCGCGTGCGGTCTGAGTCGTGGTCCGCGAGGAGGTCACCACGTAAACGGGGTAAGGCGTTGGCTCGGGGGCAGCTGCTCGTGGCCGCCCACTGCCCTCCGCAAAAGCGGGGGTGGCTGCGACGGTCAAGCAAAGAAACGCAGTGGAAACAACGGACGACGCTGCTAATGCGCGGCGGGCTAACATGGCAACCTCCTTCGCTAGTGATACGTTATTCTTTGCGTCGGATGGCCCGGGATCAAACCTTCTATAAGTACGTACGGCGTACGATGGGGGGATGGTTCTGCGATCCCTGCACGGGTTCTTACTTGAAAACGAACCAGCGCCGGCTGGCGGAATCACAGGCTGCGAGGTTTTGAATGTTTCGACCAAGTGTTCCGCTGTATCCGCTCAAGTTTCAACCCATCTACAAGGAAAAAGTATGGGGCGGCCGCAGGCTGGAAAAGCTGGGCAGGAAGCTCCCCGGTGACGGCACGACAAAGATCGGCGAGTCCTGGGAGCTGGCCGACTTGGCGGCGTCCTCGCCCAGCGGGGCCGGCGGCGGGGCAGAGCGGTCCGTCATCGCCAACGGACCCTTGGCTGGGCGCACCCTGCACGAGGTCATCGCCGAGCACGGCCCGCGGCTGATGGGGCGGCTGCAGCCGACGGCGGATGGCGGGTTCCCGCTGCTGGTCAAGTTCCTTGACGCCTCGGAAAACCTCTCCGTGCAGGTGCACCCGAATCGCGCATACGCCCGGCTTCACCCCGGGTCTCACCTGAAAAGCGAGGCGTGGTACATCGTGCACGCGGAGCCCGGGGCGGCGATCTACAAGGGGGTCCGGGCTGGCGTCAGGCCGCAGGACCTCCGCGAGGCGATCGCCCGCGGCACGGTCGAGGAATTGATGGTCAAGGTCCCGGTGAAAGCCGCGGACTGTCATTACCTGCCCAGCGGGACCTGCCACGCCCTAGGGGCAGGGGTTCTGGTGGCGGAGATCCAGACGCCCAGCGACACGACGTTTCGGGTATACGACTGGGGGCGCAGCGGGCGGAAGCTGCACGTGGAAGAGGCCTTACAGTGCATCGAGTGGGGGCCTCCGGACACCCGCCGCGCCGAGCAGCGCTCGCACATCGCCGGCTTGTTCACGACGGTGACCCGCCTGATCACGTGCGACCACTTCCGCATCGACAAGGTGCGTATGACCGAGGGGTACGAGCAGGAGATCCCTTACGACCAGCCCGCGGTTTGGGTGGTGCTCCAGGGCAGCGGGAGGATCCGTTCTGCGAAAGGGGTCGAACCGGTGGCGTTCGAACAGGGACAAACCTTGCTGCTGCCGGCGGGCATGGAAGACGCCCACGTGGCTCTGGACCGCGATACCGCGTGGCTGGAGGTGACGTTCCCGCAAGCCCTGGCTGAGCCAATCGCGTGAAGTTGACGATCTCGGGGCGCAGCTGGGCGGCGGTTAGGGCCGGGTGCTGGGTGCCACACAGCATGCCGAAGGCTGCTGTGTGCTCATAACTGTTGCCTGATGGTTACACGGTCCACCTGCAACCGGGCAGTACTTGGGTGTGCGTAGCTTCCAGCAGACGACCACTTCCAATTTGCTGGACTCTCGACTAGCCCACGTTGCACAGGATTTGCGTGGATGTAGTGTATTTTTCTGCAAGTTCATGGTCGGTCACGATGTTTCGATCGTATCCGCCTCTGGGCTGCCAGAACCTGACGTGCCCACGCGGGTCCCTAAGGCGAAGCAGAACGCGGGCGTCCAGTTTGCGCCAACGCTCAATGACTCTTCGCGCGAAGGGGGACTTCAACCGACGCAACAAGCCGGTGATCGTGGTCGGTGGGTGAAGAAGAACAAGCAGATGAAAATGCTCCGGCATGATCACCCAGGCGTATAGTTCAAAAGATGTGTAACGTCGAACAAAATCCAAGTGTTCGACGAACGCACCCTTGATTCGATCGTTGTTGAACAATGGCAGCCGTCGGTAACACAAACAGGTCAGGTAACGGGCGTGACCGTATGTGTTGATCCGTCGAAGTCGGCGACGGTATGGGAGCATGGGGACATGGTATCCGAGGCAGCCGAGGCACACAGCAGGCTGCGCCCTGCTGTGTGGCACCCAACCCGAGTAATTCTGGATTCGTGGGGTTGCGTGGCTACTTCGTCCGCGTTTCCAACCGCTGCGGGCTGGACCAGTCGGTGTGGAAGAACTGGCCGCGGGGCTTGCCCACGCGCTCGTAGGTGTGAGCGCCGAAGTAGTCGCGCTGCCCCTGCAACAGGTTCGCCGGCAGCTGCGCGGTGCGGTAGCTGTCGTAGTACGCCAGGGCGGACATGAACCCCGGGCACGGCACCCCGGCCTGCGCCGCCAAGCTGACGACCTTGCGCCAGTTGGCCTCGCCCTTCTTGATCTGCTTCTTGAAGTAGGGGTCTAGGACCAGGTTGGGCAGGTCGCGCTTCCGCTCGAACGCGTCGGCGATCTTCTGTAGGAACCGGGCCCGGATGATGCACCCACCACGCCAGATCATCGCGATCGACGCGAAATCGAGCTTCCAGTGGTATTCCTTCTGCGCCGCGGCCATCAGGGCGAAACCCTGGGCGTAACAGCAGAGCTTGGAGCAGTACAGCGCGTCGCGGATCGCGGCGATCAACGCGGCCTGCGAGCCTCTGTACCGGTACCGCGGCCCCTTGATCAGCTTGCTCGCCGCGACGCGCTCGTCCTTCAGCGCGCTCATGCACCGCGCGAACACCGCCAGCGTCAGCGTGTCCAGCGGGATGCCCAGGTCCAAGGCGTTTTCGGAGGTCCACCTGCCGGTGCCTTTTTGGCCGGCCGCGTCGAGGATCGAATCGACCAGGAACTTGCGCGGGTGGGCCGGGTCTTTCTGCGCGAGCACCTCGGCGGTGATCTCGATCAGGAACGAATCCAGATCGCCAGTGTTCCACTGGCCGAAGACCTTAGCCATCTGGTCGGGTTTCAAGCCCAGCAGCCGCTTCATCAAGAAGTAGGCTTCGCAGATCAGCTGCATGTCGCCGTATTCGATGCTGTTGTGGACCATCTTGACGTAGTGGCCCGCGCCGTCGGCACCGATGTAGTCGGTGCACGGGACGCCGCCCTTGATCGGCTTGCCCGGGGCGGCCCCGGTCAGGGGCTTGCCGGTGCGGGCGTCGACCTTGGCGGCGATGGCGGTCCAGATGGGCTTGAGCTGTTTCCAGGCCTCGGGCGAGCCACCGGGCATCAGCGACGGGCCAAAGCGGGCCCCCGTCTCCCCGCCGGAGACGCCCGAGCCGACGAAGTACAAACCCTTGGCGGCGTAGTCCTTCTCCCGGCGGATCGTGTCCGTCCACAACGAGTTGCCGCCGTCCACTACGATGTCGCCCTGCTCCAGCAGCGGGGCCAGCTGGTTGAGCAGATCGTCCACCGCGGGGCCGGCCTTGACGAGGATCACGATCCGTCGGGGGCGCTTGATCGCGGCGATCAACTCCTGCAGGCTCGTGCAGCCGACCAAGCCACCGGGTGTGTCGGGGTTCTCAGCGATAAACCGCTGCATGGTCTCGGTGGTGCGGTTGTACACCGCCACGCGGAAGCCGTGGTCCGCCATATTCAACACCAGGTTCTGGCCCATGACGGCCAGGCCGATCAGTCCGACGTCTGCGGTGGGGTTGTTGCTGTTTGGGGACACGGGGGTGGCTCCAAGGTGAATGGGGATTCAGCGGCGGATCAACCGGCGGCGGCTCAGTTGGTTGGCTCGGTGGCGTGCCAGCCGTCGCGTTCATCGCGCGTCACCGCTTCCGGGGGGGCGCGTCACCGATTCGATGCATCTTGCGGTTTGGCAGAGGAATCTTCAAGGCTCGATTCGAGCTGGCCGGCGTGCAGGGTCAGCCGGGCGTCCGCAGCGGAAGCGATGGCGCGGTCGTGCGTGACCATCACGACGGTCTGGCCGCTGCGGTGGAAGTCCCGGATCACCTCGAGGATCTGCTGGCCGGTGCCCTCATCGAGGTTGCCGGTGGGCTCATCGGCCAGCAGCACGTCGGGCTGGTTGATCAGGGCCCGGGCGATCGCCACGCGCTGGCGCTCCCCCCCGGAAAGCTTCGCGGGCTTGTGGTGCAGACGGTGAGACAGCCCCAGCCGGTCGAGCAAAGCGGTGGCTTGACGCCGGGCCTCAGAGCGGGCGGCGGGCCACCCCCAGGCCGGCCGGCCGATCATCGTCGAAATCAGCACGTTCTCCAGGACGTTCAGTTCGGGCAGCAAGTGGTAGAACTGAAAGACGAAGCCGATGTGGCGGTTGCGGTACCGGTCGAGCCGGCCGCCGCGCAGGGCCGCCAGCTCTTGGCTGTCGAAGCGGATCGTCCCAGCCGAGGGCGTGTCGAGCCCGCCGAGCAGGTGCAGCAGCGTGCTCTTGCCCGACCCCGAGGCCCCCAGGATCGCCAGCCACTGGCCCCGCAGGACCCGCAGGTTCACGCCCCGCAGCACCTGCACCTTTTGGTCGCCCATCTGGAAGCTTTTCCACAGGTCGGTGGCGGTAAGCAGCACGGGTTGTGGGGCGGATGGGGCCATGCTGCTCACAATTACTCGTACCGCAGGGCCTCCACGGGGTTCAGCCGGCCCGCCAGATACGCCGGCAGCAACGAGCCGAGCAACCCGCTAAGGACCGCGGCCGCAGCAATGACGGACACTTCCATGGGGCTGAAGCGCGTGGGGATGCGGTCGAAGTAGTAGATCTTGGGGTCCCACATGGTGAAGTGGTAGTGTTCGGTCAGGAAATCCTGGATCTCGTTGATGTGAGAGACCACCACAGCAGCGATGCCGACGCCCAGCCCCGCCCCGATCACCCCGATCGCCAAGCCGTACCCCAAGAAGATCGACTCGATCCCAAACCGCGAGGCCCCCAGGGCGCGCAGCACACCGATGTCGCGTGTCTTCTCCAGCACGATCATGTAGAAGATCACGGCGATCATCACCACGGCCACGACGCTGATGATCGCGAACAGGAACGTCAGCAGCAGCTTTTCGCGCTCCACAGCCCCCAGCAGCATCGCGTGGCGTTCTAGCCAGGTTTGCACCCACAAGGGGGGGCAGTCCAGGTGATCGCCGGCGAACTGTTGGGTGACGGAGCTGACTTGGCGGCGCAACTCCTCCAGCGGGACGCCCGGCACCCCCCGCACCAGCACTTCCGTGGCGCGGGCGGGATCGACCTTGCCGGTGGGCTTGCCGGTTTCCGGGTCAACCTGTTCCGCCGCGTCCATGCGGAGCATCTTCTGCAGCAACTCGAAGGAAACGTAGACACGGTGGGCGTCGATATCGTACAGCCCGCTCTTGAACTCGTTGACCACAGCCATCCGCCTGACCGCCGGCTCGAGGAACGTTCCACGCCGGGTTAGCGGCAGCACCGTCATCGTGACCTGCATGCCCAGCGAGCTGTTCAGCGCGCTGTATTGGCCCTGGCTGTCCCGGACGCTCCAGGGGCTGACCTCGATACCCAGAACGATGCCGGGGGTGTCGGGTCGGTCGGACCATTCCGGCGGCGGGGTGAAGGTCATGCCGAGCCGGCGCAGGTCCAGCTGTTCATAGAACCGCCTGCGGGCCTCGACCCGCTCTTTTTCGCCGGGGGTCAACTCCTCCGCGGGGGGTAGCTGTGCCTCCAGGAGCTCCAGCAGGTCTCGCGAGGTCCAATGCAGCGTGCCGCCGTACCCCGTAACCGCGTCCAGACCGGCGGCGTCGACCCCGTGGACCTCCACCGTCAGCACGCGGTTGTTGAGGTTCACCAAGCCGTAGGACCGCACCAACGCGGTGGCGGCGTGGACCTGCGGAAGCCGCTGCAGCTCATCGATCAGCTCCTGGTAATACGGGAACCCGGAAAGGTCCGCCCCCACCATCACCTCGCCGGTGAGCTTCTGGGCGGCGTCACGCATCATCTGCAGAAACCCCCCCATGACGCTGATCACGATGATCAGCATCGCGGTGCACAGCGTGACCGCCAGCACGGCGAACATCGGCGCCAGCTTGCGGCGAAGGTAACGCAGGATGAGCAGGAGCTTGTACATGCCTGCAATAGCCCGGCCGGCGGGTTAGCCGGAGGTTGTGCCCCGTTGTTGGGTGGGCTTGTCCGGGAGCGGCGCGGGGGGCGGCTGTTGATTCTGGGGCCGCATCAGCGGGAACAGGATCACGTCGCGGATGCTGCGGGAGTTGGTCAGCAGCATCACCAGGCGGTCGATCCCGATCCCCAGGCCGCCCGCCGGCGGCATGCCCACACGCAGGGCTTCGAGGAAGTCCTGGTCGATCGTGCGGAATACCGCCTCTTCCGGGTCCAGCCCGGCCACCTGACGCCTGAAGTTGGCCTCTTGCACGTCCGGGTCGTTCAGCTCGGTATACGCGTTGGCCACCTCCATGCGGGCGATGAACAGCTCGAACCGCTCGGCGATGTCCGGCCTGTCCGGCTTGGTCTTGGTCAGCGGGCAGATGACCGCCGGGTAGTCCATCACGAACGTGGGCTGGATCAGGCGCTCCTCGACCGTCTCTTCCCACACCTCGTTCAGCAGTAGGTCGTGGTCCTTGCCTTGCGGGTCGATGCCCACGTGTTTGGCCAGGGCGACGAGGCGGTCGTGGTCGGAGCCCGGAAACCCGTTGTGCTCCTGGAACAGGTCGTGGTAGCTCGCCCGTCGGAAGGGCATGCTGTAGTCGATTTGCCAGTCGCCGAACGGCAGCGTGGCGGACCCGCCGATCTCCACTGCCAGCGTGTGGATCAGCCGCTCGGTCAGCGTCATCATCGAGCCGTAATCGCCGAAGGCTTGGTACAGCTCGAGCATGGTGAATTCGGGGTTGTGGCGCTGCGAGAGCCCTTCGTTGCGGAAGTTGCGGTTGATCTCGAAGACGCGGGGCATCCCGCCCACCAGCAGCCGCTTCAGGTACAGCTCCGGCGCCACCCGAAGGTACAGGTCCAGGTCCAAGGCGTTGTGGTGGGTGATGAACGGCCGGGCCGCAGCTCCTCCGGGGAGCAGTTGCATCATCGGGGTCTCGACCTCGACGTAGGGGTCGCCCAGCGATGCGGGCGGGTTCGTGAGAAAGTCCCGCACACGCTGGATGATCCGGCTGCGCTTCAGGAAGGTTTGCAGCACGTGCGGGTTGGCGTACAGGTCCACGTAGCGCTTGCGGTAACGCAGCTCGGGGTCCTGCAGGCCGTGGTGCTTCTCAGGCGGCAGCGCCAGGGTCTTCGTCGCGATCGTGAACGAGCCCTCGCCCACCGCCCAGACGGTGATCTCTTTCGTCTTGGTGGTGCCCACGGGACCCTGCACCACTGCCCAATCGCCCAGGTCGGCGAGCTTGGCGAGCTTGAACGCCCGGGGGTCGACGGCCTTTTTGCTCACCCCGATCTGCAAGTCCGCCGTCGCGTCCCGCAGCGTCATGAACACCAGGCTGCCGATGTCCCGGTGCAGCACCACCCGGCCGGCGACCTTGACCACCGGCCGCCGGTCGGCCGCAGAGGTATCGGCGGTGTCGGTAGAGTCCGCAGCCCCGGCGACGTTCGGATCGCTGCTAGGGTCGTATCGCTCACGGGCCGCAGCAAGAGTAATCAACCCATCGACCCGGCCCCCATATGGGTCGAGCCCGAACTCCTGCCTCAGGCGGTTGAGCTTCGCGCGGCGGTCCGCCAGCAGGTCGGGTTCCGTGCTGGAGTGGGCGTGGCGAGCGGGTTCAGAAGGTGTCGCGTCGGTCATCGTGGTTCATCGTAGCGGGGGCCTTCAAGGGCGCAAAATGCCCACGGCGCCTCTCGACTCACGCCGGCGTGGGTATGAGGCAGCTACCGCGGCAAAGCCCGGCGCATAATCCGAGACCCGATGGACTGGCAATGATTCCCGGGGCGCGGCCGCGGTCATGAACCCGCCGCTGCCGTGGAAGTGGCGGGCTCGCTGGCCACGGCTTCCTGACCGGCGGCTTGATCCTGACCCTCGGCGCCGGGCTCGATCAGATGAGCCAGGCCCCGCCGGCGGTCACGCAGACGCTGCTCCTTGCCCAGACGCTGACGCAGGTAATACAGCTTCGCCCGTCGGGTGTGGCCGTGACGCTTGACCTCGATCTTCGCCACCTTTGGACTGTGCAGGGGGAACGTGCGTTCAACGCCCTCGTCCGCAACGATCCGGCGGACGGTCATCGAGCGCGTCAAACCCGCCCCTTGCAGCCGGATGATCACACCGCCGAACACCTGGACGCGCTCCTTGTTGCCCTCGACGATGCGGACGTGCACGTCGACCGTGTCGCCCACGCACAGCTGGGGCAGGGAGTCTTTCATATAGTGCTTCTCGACAGCTTGTAGGATCTGGTCGCTCATGGCAGTCCTCGCTTCTTTCAATCAAAAACCATAGGGGGGCGCGATATCCCACGCTCCACTCCCGATGCGGACAAACCGGTTACCATAGCCGACTGGTACAAAACCGGCAAGGACCCCCGATGATAGGCCAGAACAAGAGGTTGCTCGACAATTTCGGTCTCGATCTTAAGTTGTGAATAGTTCGACATGAGTTTTTCGTTGTCGCACGGCAAAGAGCTGGACGTCGGTCAGGCAGGTGTTTCGCAGGACCAGTTGCCGCCGATCGGAACCGGGCCAATCGACCTTAAGGCTTGGTTTGGCCCGGAAGGGACGCACCGCCCGTTGGAGCTGGAGATCGGTTCGGGCAAGGGCACGTTCCTCGTCCGTCAGGCGGCACAGACCCCGCTGGTGAACTACATCGGCCTGGAGTACGCCAAGGCGTTTTGGCGGTATGCTGCG